>NCKC01000017.1 GCA_002282715.1 Halothiobacillus sp. 15-55-196
CCGACCTGCTCGGCCGTATCAAGCCGCCAGAACAGATCGGTTCGTCGCTCGGTGGGTTCGTGTTCGGTCATGGGCAAAACTGATGAATCTGAAGATGAAATCAATCAAGGGGCAGCCAGAAAAACTTTTCGATACGCTCGTTTGCCCTATGGGCAGGGCAAGCTGTCCCAAAAAAACAACGATACCAGATTTACGTTTTGCAGACTGCGGAACACAGACAAACCGCGGTTACCTACTCAAATACAGCAGAGGCATTTCACTCCGACACGCGTGATATGCCCCATTTGTCGCAGGATCTTGCAGCTTTCATTTACTTGAGTATCAAGGTGTTACGTGTTGGCAACAAACTTGCTAATGGTTCTGGCTTTCTTTTTAACCAGTTCATAACAATCAACAGTAGAAGTCACGATGAAATTCAAATTAAAACTGCTCGCGATTCTGATTGCCGCCGCACCATTGACGGCGTTTGCCGCAACCGAACTGCCGCCGGTTGAGGTCACCTCGACCAAAACGGCAACCGTACCTGCCGGAGCCCAGAAACTCACGCCAGAACAAATCAAGGCTGCCCGGGCCGCGACCAGCGATTCGGCCCGCTTGCTGACGGACTTCCCCGGTGTGAGCCTGTTTAGCGCGGGCGGGGGGTCTGCCCTGCCGATCATTCATGGTCTCGCCGATGATCGCCTGCGCACGCAGGTCGATGGCATGGATCTGATCGCCGCCTGCCCCAATCACATGAACTCGCCGCTGTCGTACATCGATCCGACCAACATCGGTCGGGTGCGTGTGTATAGCGGCGTGGTGCCGGTTTCCGTCGGCGGCGACAGCATCGGTGGCACGATTGAAGTTGACTCGCCCGATCCCGTCTTCGCCAAACCCGGTGAAGGCACCGTGACGCAAGGCGAAATCGGCGGGTTTTACCGCAGCAACGGCAGCGCCTACGGCGGCAATCTGGCCGCGACGCTGGCCACGCGCAATTTCAGCCTGAGCTATCGGGGTTCGACAGCACAAAACGTGATGCCGTTGAACGCCAAGCTGGGGCTGGTGCAGAACATCGGCGCGTGGCAGAACACCGTGGAAACCGTCCTCGTCGCGGCGAAAACGGATGTCTCCAGCGTGCGCGGCGAACAGGAGACCGGCGGCTTTGACCTCGTCAACCTGCGCACCAGCTACACCTGGAACAATACGCATCGATGCGGGCATCGACAACCTGTTCAACCGCTACTACGCACTGCCCCAAGCTGGTGTTTATCTCGGCCAGGGCAATACGATGTCGATCAACGGCGTTCCCTTCGGTGTGCCGGTTCCAGGCCCAGGTCGCTCGATCTACACCAGCCTGAATTACAGTTTCTAAGGCCAAATCCAGCCCCTATCGGCGGGCGCCAAAACAAAAGCCCGGCACAATGTGTCGGGTTTTTTTATTGATTCAAAGGCACTTTGAAAAACCTTTCGCAGGAGCCTCGCGTGGATTTGGAGGTAAGATCAACAATCCAGACGGCAGGTCTCATCGCGCCGCGGGGAGGGGGCATCGACGAACCGATAAGCTTGCACGATAATTCATTAAAAATCTTTGATACTTGTGCTTTACACATACACTTCCAGGCCGACGTACTGATCCCCCATCCATGAACCTCCCGCCCATCATTTCGTTCATCTCGCTCAAGGGTAAATGGCCTGTACTCTGGCTGGTGGTCGCGTATGTCATCAGTGGCAAGTTGAGCACGCTGCTTGCCATCGATCCGGGTTATGCCGCGCCTTTATTTCTACCAGCGGGTATCGCCGTGGCTGCCGTGTTTCTCGGTGGCATACGCTTCTTGCCAGGTGTATTTTTCGGTGCTGCGATCCTGAACGTCTGGATTGGTCTGGATGCATCGAATCCGGTGTATTGGCAGGTGTTGGCAAGCGCGTTTCTGATTGCGCTCGCCTCGACACTACAAGCCGGTGTCGGTGGGCTGGTTTTTCGTCGGCTCGCGGATCGGCGCGACTTAACTCGGGGTGCTGCCGCGCGGCCATCCCTTCTCACCGTTTTGCTGCTGACGCCGCTGATTTGCCTCATCGGTTCGAGTTTGGCGGTGTCTGCTCTGTGGGCCATCGGCTCGATTGACGCGACTTTGGTGCTGACCAACGGGTTCTTCTGGTGGACGGGCGATATGCTCGGTGTGGTGGTGATGTTACCGCTGGTGTTGACCACCCTCTCAGGCCCGCGCAAGCAATGGTTCAAGCGCGCATTCACCATCACCCTGCCGGTTTTGTTGGTGCTGGTCAGTGGTCTGGTGGGGCTTCATTTTATGCAGAAAGCGGCCCTGAACAATGCGCAGTTAAGGCATGCGGACGCGTTCGGCAAACAAAGCCAGAAGATCAGGCTGCGGATTGAACAGCGAATGGACGCTTATGAACAGGTGCTGCGCGGCATGCGCGGGCTCCAAGCGGCTTGCAATTCGTTGAGCCGCCAGCAGTTCAATACCTATGTGTCCGCACTGAACCTTGGACAACACTACCCGGGTTTCCAAGTGGTGGGTTACGCGCCTTGGGTCAGCCAGAAAAATGCCGCCGGCTTAACACAATCGATCCGCCAGAGCGGTTTTCCCACCTTCGAAATCCATCCGCCCGGAAGCCGCGCGCAATACGCACCCATCGTGTACCTCGAACCGTTCTCGGGTCGAAATCTGCAGGCCTTTGGCTATGACATGTATGCCGAGCCTGTTCGTCGCGCGGCGATGGATCAGGCCCGTGATATCAATCAGGCCGTCATGTCGGGCAAGGTTCGGCTGGTGCAGGAAAATGGCCAGCAAGAACAGTCTGGTGTTCTGATATACCTGCCTGAATACCGCCACGGCAAGCTACCGCAAACCATTGATGAGCGGCGTCTTCAGCTCACGGGCTGGGTTTATGCGGCCTTCCGCATGAACGATCTGATGAACGGTTTACTCGGCGATCAACAAGACGATTTCGGCCTTGCGATTTTTGATGGCACCACCCCGGCCGCCGAAGACCTTTTGTATCAGAGCGATGCGGCCAGGTATGCGGCAAACAAGGCCGCTTTCGACTACACCCGCACGGTGGAAATCGCCCATCGGATCTGGACGATTCAAATTTTCTCGTTGCCCGCTTTCGATCAACAGCTCGAAACGCGGTCGGTCGATTTGATTCGTTTTGGTGGGCTGGCTACCACCCTGTTGCTGGCGCTGATGGTCTGGCAATTGGCCAGCGGGCGGGAGCGGGCGCTCAAACTCGCACAAAACATGACCCGTGAAATGAAGCAAAAACAACAGCAGTTGGTGGAAGCACAACGAATCGCGCATATCGGTAGCTGGGAATGTGACCTGCGCACTGGAGAGTTGATCTGGTCAGATGAGTTATACCGGATTCTGGCACTCGATCCGCAGGCGGCGGGGCCAACCCATACCCAGTTGCAAAGCCGGGTGCACCCCGATGACCGCCGCATATTGACCGAAGCCTGTCAGCGGCTTGAACAGGAGGGCACACCCTTTCATCTCGAACTGCGCCTGCTGCTCCCGGGCGACGAGATCAAATACGTGCGTCAATCCGGCGAACAACTTACTGATGATGAAGAGGTAGCCTTGAAGATCATTGGTACCCTGCAGGACATCACCGCCCAAAAACAGGCACAGGCAGCGGTTGAGCGGCTGGCGCATTACGACACCCTGACTCAACTACCGAACCGAGCACTGTTTTTCGATCGCCTGCGGATGGCATTGATCAAGTCCAAACGCAACAAAACGGCACTGGCGCTCTTTTACATGGACCTCGATGGGTTCAAGCAAGTGAATGATTCGCTCGGGCATCGTGCGGGTGATCTCCTGTTGATCGCCGTGGCTGATCGGCTCACGCAAACCGTTCGGGCCTCTGATACAGTCGCGCGTCTCGGTAGGGACGAGTTCACGGTGATTCTGCCCGACCTGCGTCGCCCGGAGGACGCGGTCAAGGTCGCTGAAAACATCATTCAGTCAATTGGCCAGCCCTTCAAGATTCAGGGGCGTGAAGTTGAGATCGGCATCAGTATCGGCATCGCGCAGTGCCCTGAAAAACGCCTGACGGAAGACGAGCTGATTCAGCTGGCCGACCAGGCCATGTACGAGGCCAAACAGGCGGGCAAAAACACCTATCGCGCCCGTGGTGGCGGGAATCCGCCCCATTGAACATCCCGGTAACTTTTACTGCGTTAATTCCCGTAGAGCGTGCGCAGCCCACAACCGGGCAGGCCTCACCACGTCAGATCATCCGGCACTTCAAACTGTGCGTAATAGTCCTGGTCTTCTTTTAAGACAGATGCGTCAATTTCCGGAATTGGAATCAATACGCCCGTATCTCGCTGCTCGATCTTCTCGGCGGCGGTGGCGGGAATCAGGGCGTAACCACCATCAAAACGGGCAATGCGTATTCGGGACGAGACGAGGCGTTGATGAGTCTCCCGGTTCACTTCAAGGGTTTTCACCTTGCCGTTATCGGCAAAGTGGTAGGTGATGGGTCCCTCATACCGGCTTAACCGGTTGGATTCGATGATCTGCCGCACTTCGGCCTGCACGGCCTTTTGGGCTAACTGTTGTTGCCGTTCCCGATTCAGTTGTCGGGCGCGTTCGGCTTTTTCCTCGGCAGCCCTCGCCACTGAGTCATCGCTTGCAAGGGGCGTGGCTTCGTTATTCTTCTGCGCTTTGCTCTGTTTGGTTTGCTGAAACTGGGCCTTGCCCTTGGCTTTTTTGGCCTGCTTGGCTTTCTGCTCGCTCACGAGGCCCGATTTTTTCAGTTGATCGAATAAAGATTCTGTCATTTCGTTTGCTCGTGATTTCTGTTGGGCACCTCGAAAAACCCTATCCTTGGGATTTTTCGAGGTGCCCTTCAGTGTACTCCCGCCCCGGGCGCAACCATTTTTCAAAGACCACCTTGAATAATACCATCCTGAAATTTTCAGCGGGTCCAAAGCCAAAAGATGCGAGTTTTGCTTTTCGAACGTCTGCATTTGTACAGAACTTGCCCATAATAAATTCCTGCACTCCGGGCAAATCCCGGATTTTTTGCGAGGGATAGCGTGGCTGCAGCTGGGCCGAATACTGGTTGTCACCGGGTAGGCGCGTGATCAGTTATGGGCTTAATTGGCTGGGTTCTGATTCGCCGATTGATTACAAATCGGGCGTAAACATCTATGCTTTTATTAGCAAGCTAATTAATTGCCAACCAAGAGGAGTACATGATGGAGTTCATTACACTCAAGTCAGCTGATTTGACGGTGCCGCGTATTGGTCTGGGTACCTGGGCCATTGGTGGCTGGATGTGGGGTGGTACAGACGAGGCCGAGGCCATCCGCACCATTCATGCCGCACTGGATCGTGGCATCCGTCTAATCGATACCGCACCGGTGTATGGTTTCGGCCACTCGGAGGAAATCGTCGGTCGCGCCCTGGCCGAATACGGGCAGCGCGACAAGATTATTCTGGCCACCAAGGCTGGCCTCGACTGGAGCGGTGGCGGGATTCGGCGAAACAGCGCCCCCGAACGCCTGCGGCAGGAACTGGAAGATTCCCTGCGCCGGTTGCAAACCGACACCATCGATCTCTATCAGATCCACTGGCCCGATGAGGGGACCCTGTTCGAGGAGACAGCGCGGACGCTGGAGGATATGCGCCATTCGGGCAAGATTCGCGCGGTCGGTGTGAGCAATTTCAGCCCCGAACAGATGGATCGTCTCTCGTCGGTCGTGCCGATCGCAACTGCGCAGCCACCGTATAACCTGTTCGAGCGCGGCATCGAGGCGGACGTCGCACCCTATTGCGTGAAGCACGATATCGGCATGGTGACCTACGGCGCACTGTGTCGTGGCCTGCTGTCCGGGGCGATGTCGGCAGATCGAAAATTCGAAGGCGATGATCTGCGCCAGAACGACCCGAAGTTCCAGCCGCCGCGATTTGCCCAGTATCTGGCCGCCGTGGAACGCCTGGACCAGTTCGCCCGGGAACGTTTCGATCGCCGCGTGATCCATCTGGCGCTGCGCTGGCTGATCGATCAGCCCGGTGTGGTGACGGCATTGTGGGGCGCGCGTCGGCCGGATCAACTGGAACCGGTCGATGCGATCTTCGGCTGGTCGCTTACCGGTGCCGATCAAGCAGAGATCGACCGCATCCTAACTGAAACGGTTACCGATCCGGTCGGTCCGGAGTTCATGGCGCCACCAGAGAGCCGTCCGAGTGCCTGATTTTTTCCGGACGCCGCATCCGGGGCTTCGGTCGGCATCTGTCAGTTTTTTGTGCAGGCTCTGGGGACGGTTGGGCGTTCGGCGAGCTTCACTGCCGAGGTCGCCGCTCCACCCAGAGTGCGGTCGCACCGCATACCCCAACGGGCAAGGCAAAAAAATTCAATACCGGCACCATTGTCATGCCGGTCATGGCTGTGCCGAAAGTCAATGACGTGGCTGGCATCGTTTTAAGCCAGCTTTTTTGTGCCTCGAATTCCAAAAGATGATTACCCGCCGGGGCATCGACGTACTGGAGCGTCATCATCCAGGCGGAGAAGGCAAACCACAAAAAAGGAGCGAGCAGATTCAGCCCCGGCACGAAGGAAATCAGCAACAGCGGAATCGCATAGGCCAGAAAATAGCGAAATTTGCGCCATTCGGCCGCCACGGTTTTCAGCGTGAGGTGCCAGAGCGGGGTGTCGTCCTCTGGTGTGGGCTTGCCAGTCAACTGCATTTCCAGTTTTTGCGCCAACAGGGCATTGAACGGTGCTGCAATGAAATTGGCGATGATGGTGAAGCTGAAATAGGCCACCAGCATCAGGCCGATGAACAGCAACGGGATCAAAATCCAGTTGAGCCATTCGAGCCAGCCGGGCAGCAGGCCTTCAAGCCATTGATGAGCGTAATGAACGCCGGCCCACATGCCCGCGCCGAATAACACGATGTTGATGAGCAAAGGGATCAGCACGAACCGCCGGATACCCGGTCGCCACATCAGGCTAAAGCCACGCAACACATAGGAAAAGCCGTTCATGCCTGATGGGATCGCTCGTCAGTCGTTTACGGAATGGAGTGCCCGCCGCCGAACGGGCCGGGGGCGATATGTGCAAACAGCTTACGGTAGAACTCGGCGGATTTGGCGCCGAACATCATGAATGGCTTGCCGTCGTCCCCCTGAAACACGATCAGAGGCATGCCGGGAATGTGATTGTTCTTCAGAATCGCATAGTTCGCGTCCAAGGCTTTTTGCGTGTTTGGCGAGATATTCTTGATCGGCTCAATGGCGCCACCATCCCCCTGCGAGGAGAAACCGTAACCATCCTCCATACGGTGGTACGCCGCCAGCGGGTCGGCGGACTGCATGATGGCCGCGGCCTTGCCCGCCGAACTCGGTAACAACACGCCCATCGGCACGTAGCGCATCTGGATATCCCGATCCGCGGCCAAAATCGGTTTGATGCGTTCATAGGCTTCATTGCAGTGCGGGCAGTTGGGATCGAAGAAGAAATACACGATCTTTTGACCATCACCTTCCTTGAACCAGGTCGTTGCCGACAACTGGCTGGCAATTGTTGCGGCTAACGCTCGACTATCCGCCGCCCGTGCATCCGGCATCAGCATCAGCACGCACAACAACAGCCACGCCAAACGGTAAAACGGCAAAAAAAGAGTACGGTTCGTTTTGTTCATGCATTTCTCCTGTTCCATGCAACACAGTGCCTAGGCGCGCAGGGATTTGGGCAACGCAAACACCATGTGTTCGATGATTTGCGGTGGTGTTTCAATCATCGTTGCGTTGTGCTGCGTTTGAAGATGCGCCAGCACCCGCTGAACCAGAATTTCCGGCGCGGATGCGCCCGCCGTCACCCCAACGCAGGCACAGTTTCCAAACCAGTCCTCGCTGATGTCTTCCACGCCATCGATCAAATAGGCTGCCTTGCCGGCCTGCTCGGCAATTTCGCGCAGACGATTGGAATTGGAGCTGGTTTTCGAGCCGACGACGAGAATCACGTCGCAGGTTTGCGTCAATTCGCGCACGGCATCCTGACGGTTCTGCGTGGCGTAGCAGATGTCGTCCTTCTTCGGCCCTTCGATCTCTGGGAAACGCTGACGCAAAGCGGCGATAATCATCTGGGTTTCATCAACCGAAAGCGTGGTCTGGGTGGAGTACGCCAGGCCATTGGGGTTCTCGACAGAGAGATTTGCCACGTCGTCGATGCGTTCGATCAAATGAATCCGACCGCCGTGACGTGGATCGAAATGGCCCATCGTACCCTCAACCTCCGGATGGCCTGCATGACCGATCAACACCACGTCTCGCCCGAGTCGCGCGTGACGCTCGACTTCCAGATGCACCTTGGTGACCAGCGGGCAGGTGGCGTCGAAAATACGCAAGCCCCGCGCGGCGGCTTCGTCTTCAATCGCACGGGATACGCCATGCGCGGAGAAGATCAGGGTGGCATCATCGGGCACTTCGGCCAGTTCCTCGATGAAAATCGCACCCTTGCGCTTGAGGTTTTCCACGATATAGCGGTTATGCACGATTTCGTGACGAACGAAGATCGGTGCGCCGAACAGATCCAGTGCGCGATCGACAATTTCGACAGCCCGATCCACCCCGGCACAGAATCCACGCGGGTTGGCTAGCAGAATGTTCATGCCTTGGCTTCCTCGACAGATTCTTCGGCAGGCGGCTCGACCGTCAGCACGTTGACGATGAACTGGATATTCATGCCCGCCAGTGGGTGATTGAAATCCACCAGCAGGGTTTCCTCGTTGATCGCCCGCACGGTGCCCGCCACCGTATCGCCGTTCGGCAGGTTGAATTCGACCAGATCGTCGACACTCAAGCTAAGATCATCGGGCACATCCGCACGAGGCAGCTCGTGGATCATCTCGGGATCGGGGTTACCAAAGGCATATTCCGGAGTCAGCAGGATGCGGGTTTGCTCGCCTTGCGGCAGGCCAAGCAGCGATTCTTCCAAACGGGCATCGAGGCTGCCATCTCCGACGGTAAATAACATCGGCTCGGCATCGAAGGTCGAATCCGCCACGCGATTATCCGGCAGGCGAATCTCGTAGTGCAGCGTCACCGTTGCACCCCGCATGATGACCGGCAAGGTAGTCTTGGCATCGCTCGGATTGGTCATGAGGAAGCATGCTCCTGATTTGGTTTTCCAGTGCCCAGAAACAATTCGAACAAAATCAGCAATGCAACGCCGATAACGATGGCGCTGTCGGCCACATTGAAGGCGGGCCAGTGATAACCGTGCCAATGAAAATCCAAAAAATCAACCACATAACCCAAGGTCAGCCGATCGATCAGGTTGCCGACCGCCCCACCGATGATCAGCGCAATCGCAACCTTGATCATGCCAACACCGCGCCGCGCGCCTGCTTGGGCGCGGGGAATCCGCAGCAACCAAACCATCAGCCCCAGCGCCACGATGAAGGCCAGCACCGCAAAACCCCAGCGCTGCCAGCCATCGGCATTCGCCAGAAAGGAAAACGCCGCGCCGTGATTGTGCAACAGGGTGAGGTTGAAAAACCCGGTCAGCTCCATCGGCCTGGCGTACTGCAGGAAATGACTCGCCAGCCATTTACTCCCCGCATCCACGCCGATCACCAGCAGGGAAAGCCACAGCCAGTTTAGGTTGTGCCAATAAAACTGACCGGGCTTGTTGGGACTGTTCATGCCCAGACCCGCGTTTCGCCCGCGCCGTCGATGTTCTCGATACAACGACCACAAAGCGTCGGATGCGCGGCATGGCTGCCCACATCCGGCTGCAGATGCCAGCAGCGCTCACACTTGGGCGCAACGCTTGCGGCAATCTCCACGGCCATTTTCTCGCCACTCGGCAGGGTTTCGACCGTGGCTGCCGTCGGCGCGTTTGCCAGTGGCCATACATCCAGTTCAGAGACGATCAACACAAACCGCAATTCATCGCGGATGGGTTTGAGGAAATCGGCCAGCACATCATCGACAAACAGCGTCACCTTCGCAGAGAGGTTGGCCTTGATGATCTTTTCGTTGCGCGCGACTTCGGCGTAGCGATTGACGACATCGCGCAGGTCGATCAACTTCGCCCAAAACGCGCGTTGCTCATCGCTGAGCACGGTCACCAGATCATCCGTATGCGTTGCCAGAAACACCGAAGGCGCCCGAGGCTCGGCCAGCGTGGGCAGATGCGCCCAAAGCTCGTCGGCCGTGAACGAGGTGATCGGCGCCATCCAGCGGGTGAGCGCTTCGATCACGCGCCACATCACGGTTTGCGCCGAGCGGCGCATCGGCGCGTTTTTCTGGCCGGTGTAGATGCGATCCTTGACGATATCGAGGTAGAACGCGCCCAGCTCGATGGAGCAGAAATGGTGCACCCGCGCCACAAGGCTGTGGAAGTCGTAGGTTTCAAAATCCGCCAACACGGCTTGATGCAGTTGTGCGGCGTGATCGAGCAGCCAGGCATCCAGCGGCAGCAAGTCTTCGTTTGCCACGCAATCGGTGTTCGGGTCGAAATCGTTGATGTTGGCCAGCAAGTAACGCGCCGTGTTGCGAATGCGGCGATAGGCGTCGCCCGCCCGTTGCAGGATCTCGTCGGAAACGGTCATCTCGCCGGAGAAATCGGTCGAAGCCACCCACAGGCGCAGCACATCCGCGCCCATCTTGTCGATGACCTTTTGCGGCGCGACCACGTTGCCGAGCGACTTGGACATCTTGCGACCCTGCGCATCGACCGTGAACCCATGGGTGAGCACACCGCGATACGGTGCCGCGCCCTTGAGCGCCACCCCCGTCAGCAGCGACGACTGGAACCAGCCGCGGTGCTGATCCGAGCCTTCCAGATACAGATCGGCCGGCCAGGTCAGCTCCGGGCGGCGGTCGAGCACGGTGGCGTGGGTAACGCCCGAATCGAACCAGACATCCAGCGTATCGGTGACTTTCTCGTAGCGGTCGGCATCGGCACCGAGGATCTCTTTCGGGTCGAGCGAGAACCACGCATCGATACCGGTTTGCTCGATCCGGTCGGCCACTGCGCGCATCAGCCGTGGTGCGTCCGGATGCGGCTCGCCGGTTTGCTTATCGACGAACAGCGCAATCGGCACGCCCCAGGTACGCTGGCGCGAGATGCACCAGTCCGGGCGATTTTCGATCATGCCTGCAATGCGCGCTTCACCCCATTCGGGCACGAAGCGGACGGTCTTGATCGCCGCCATGGCCTGTTCGCGCAGTTCGTTCTGTTCCATCGAGATGAACCACTGGCCGGTCGCGCGGAAAATCAGCGGCGTTTTGTGCCGCCAGCAGTGCGGATAGCTGTGGGTGAAGCGGCTGTGCGCCAACAGCGCGCCGGATTCCTGCATGATTTCAAGGATTTTTGCGCCGCCGTCTTTGAGGTTCATACCACCAACAAAGGGCGTGTCGGGCAGGAAGTGACCACTGCCATCGACCGGGTTATCCACCGGCAGGCCATAACGCTGACCGACCTTGAAGTCGTCCTCGCCATGAGCCGGTGCCGTATGAACCGCGCCTGTACCGGCATCGGTCGTGACATGCTCGCCCAAAATCAGCAGCACTTGCCGGTTCAGGAACGGGTGCTGCACATGCAGGCCTTCGAGTTCCGCGCCGGGCGTGGTGCCCAGCACCGTGCCTTCAAGCTTCATCCGCGCCAAAGCCGATTCGCGCAGGGCTTCGGCCAGAATAATGCGACGACCATCGGCCAGTTCGAACAGCGCGTAATCCAGTTCCGGGTTGATCGCCACGGCCTGATTGGCGGGCAGCGTCCACGGGGTGGTCGTCCAGATAACCACTGAAACCGGCGCGCTGCTGTCCATCCCGAAGGCGCGGTGCACGGCGGCGGAATCCACGGCCGCAAAGGCCACATCGATCTGGTCGGATTGCTTGTCCTGATATTCGACCTCCGCTTCGGCCAGCGCCGAGCCGCAATCAACGCACCAGTGCACCGGCTTCTCGCCCCGATGCAGATGGCCGTTCTCGATGATGCCCGCCAGCGCACGCACGATGTCCGCCTCGGTGGCAAAATCCATCGTTTTGTACGGATTGGCCCAGTCGCCGATCACGCCCAGTCGGATAAAATCGGCCATCTGGCGGTCGATCTGGCTTTGTGCATAAACGCGGCAGGCCGCACGGAATTCCTGCGCGGAAAGCTTGGCGCCCGGCTTGCCGTGTTCGCGCTCGACCATCAACTCAATCGGCAAGCCGTGACAATCCCAACCCGGCACATACGGCGCATCAAACCCTGCAAGCTGCTTGGACTTGACGATCATGTCCTTGAGCACCTTGTTGACGGCATGGCCAATATGAATATCACCATTGGCATAGGGCGGGCCATCGTGCAGCACAAACTTGGGCCGACCGGCACTGACGGCGCGAATCGCGCGATACAATTCCAATTGCTGCCACTGCGCCAAACGCTCGGGCTCGCGCTGCGGCAGGTTGCCGCGCATGGGGAAATCGGTATCGGGCAGGTTAAGCGTTGATTTGTAATCAGTCACGGAAAGATCGCCGTATAAAATATTTTGGAAGAAAATGGCGGTTATTGTAGCAAGAGTCGATCGACCTGCGGCGGTTTGTGGCAAGGCAGCGTCGGAATCGCTTCACCCGCTTCGATAAAACCATTTCTTGGGTGCCTCGAAAAACCGTTACGAGCATGTTCGAGTGCAAGGAGCCGCGCAGTGAGCAACGAGACATATCAAATAGATAGGCGAGGCGCGAACGAGCACGCGACGCCGCAATCGGACAGCGCAGTAGGTTTTTCGAGGTGCCCTCTTATCATCAAGCCCACGCAACTGAGGAAGTCCATGGGATTACGCATTGTTATTTGCCCGGACAGCTTCAAGGGCAGCTTATCCAGCCCGGCGGTGGCCGAAGCCATGGCGCAGGGCGCACGCCTTGTTGCGCCGGATGCCCGAATCGAACGCATTCCCATGGCCGATGGCGGTGAGGGCACGGCAGAGCGCATCACCCAGGCGCTGGACGGCGAGTGGCGCAATGTCATCGTACACGGGCCGGATGGGGCGACGACCGACGCTTCGTGGGGCTGGATTCCAGCACAGAACAGGGCGGTCATCGATGTCGCCAGCGCCTGTGGTTTGAACCTTACCGCGCCGGAGCGGCGCGATCCGTGGCAGCTCGATTCGCGCGGTGTCGGTGAATTGCTGCGTTGTGCGCTGGATCACGGCGCGGAACATATCCTAATCGGCCTAGGCGGCAGCGGCACCAACGACGCGGGCGCGGGGATGCTTTCGGCCTTGGGCGTTCGATTTTTAGATGAGGATGGCAAGCCGCTCATCCCTTCGCCAGATGGCCTTAAAACGCTGGATCGAGTCGATTTTTCCCAACTGGACGCACGACTCGGACAGATCAAACTTATCTGCCTGACCGATGTGGACAACCCGTTGACCGGCCCAACGGGTGCCACTGCGGTTTTCGGTCCGCAAAAGGGGCTTGCGGCAACCGACATCGCCGCCATGGATGCAAGGCTGGCACAGATCGCCAAATGCATTAAGGCGGCCAGGCCCTTACACTGCTCACCCGATACGCTCGGCATGGGCGCGGCGGGCGGCTTGGGATTTGCGCTCGGGGCGGTGCTGGGCGCGAGGCGGCAGCGAGGCAGCGAATATCTGGCCGATCTGCTGGGGCTGGATTCGGCCATCGAACAGGCCGATCTCGTGCTGACGGGCGAAGGCGCGCTGGATACGCAGACCGCGCAAGGCAAAGTCGTCGCAGAAGTGATTCGTCGTGCCCAACGATTTGAGAAACCGGTCATCTGCATCGCAGGCAGCGTGCACATCACACCCGCACAAATCAAAACGCTGGGCTTGTGGACCGCTTGGCCGTTGTGCGGAGATAACGTTGATATTGACGCCGCCATCTCACGCGCGGCGGCAATGATTGCCGAGCGCACCGCAGAAGCCACGGTTGCGTGGCTCGATGCATCATCAAGAAAAGATTAACCGCTGCGGGAAAACAGTCGACGCACCAAAAGTTTAGGCAATCGCCACAGAAAACCCAGAAACAATCGGGTGTGCATCCCGGTCAGCAGCAGGTTGTCGCGCAGGTAGTTGAAGTGCGACACACCGCCTTCTTCCGCCGTGAAATAACGCACCGTCGTCGGCACGTTGATGGGTCGAACACCTGCCCAACAGAGCCGCACGACCGCTTCGGGGTCAAAGTCGAACCGGCGCATCCAGCGATGGCGCAACATGATCTTCTTGAGCGGCTCGATGGGGTAGACCCGAAAGCCGAACAGCGAATCGCCGATGCCCATCCACAGGGTTTCCAGATTCGCCCAGGTGTTGGAAACCTGACGCCCGTAGACACGCAGCTTGGGCGCATCGGCCGCAAAAACGGGCTTGCCCAGAATCATGGCCTCGGGCGCCAGCCGTGATTGCTGCATGAAATCGGGGATGCGCTCTGCCGGATGCTGGCCGTCGGCATCCATCGTGAGCACGTGGGTGAAGCCTGCCTTTTGCGCTTCGAGCAGCCCATACAGAATCGCCGCGCCCTTGCCCTGATTTTCTGGCAGCACGAGCACACGCAAACCCGGATCGGTTTGTGCCAGGGCCAACAGGCGTTCGGTCGTGCCATCGGTACTGCCATCGACCACCACCCACACCGGTGACCATTGCGCGCGCGCCGCCGCCAGCGTTTCGAACACCTTCTCGCCGGGGTTGTAGCTCGGGATGAGCACGAGGTGCCCTGAAGGGTCAAACAGGGAAGAATCACTCATGAGATGCTCGATCCGAGCTGTGCGCTCAATGCCATTCGCATGTCGCGTTCCATCTGGCGGGTGCAGGCCGTCACATCGGTGGGCCGGGGATAGCACGCGCCCATGCGGACAGACCAGCGCAACGGCAATTCGGGCCGTCGCCATAACGGCCAGTGTTTTCCGAGGTAGGGGCTGGAAAAACCGATCAGCAGGGATTGGATCGACACGTTCGCCCGTCGGGCAATCAGCGCGGCGCTTTGACCGAAGGGATCCAGCGGAAACTCGACCGTGCGCCCGCCTTCGGGAAAAATCAGCACATGCGCACCCTCGGCCAAAGCCGCATCGGCTTGCAGAATCATTTCCAGCGGGCCGTCGTTGCGAATGTAGCCCGCCATGCGTGCGGCGGCACCGAACAGGATGTTGTTCATCAGCCCGGCCTTCATCACGCAAACCACATTCGGCAGGCGAGAAACGATCAGCAACACATCCAGCAATGAAGGATGGTTGGCTACCAGCACCTGCGGCGGCGTATTTCTTAACGCATCCAGCGCTGCAAGATCAAAACGGTTGGCGCAGAACAGTCGCAAGAAACCGAGATAAAGACGAAAGCCCTGATGAATGAATCGACGCCCGATGCGGCGCCCGTGAGCACCAGATTCCGCCCCATCCGACAACAACGGCCGCAAAATCCAGGCGAACGGCAACCAGACCAGACACAACAAGGTAAAAGAGGACACCCCCAACACCATGACGATGGACGCATGTAAGGCGCGAAGAAATGCGCGCAAGCGGCGCAAGACAGGCACTATCGCGCCTCCCGGTCGCCGTGTGTTTGACGAACCCATCCGCTCGCTTCGATTTCGACCAGCAATTCCTGCCGGCATACATCGGCCTGCACAAAGCAGACGTTGAGATTCTTGCCCAAACAGACGCCCAACTCACGCCGTACCGCTTCGGCATCCTCCGGTCGCCGCACGTAGACGCGAAGTTGCAGATCGGCAAGCATGAAGCCCGGCCCTTGCGGCAGGCGATCGATTGCCCAAGCGTCGTTCAGGCGGTCATTGGCTTGCGCGACGATTTCGGAGATATTCGCCAGGGTTTCCCGCGTTTGCGCCCGCACATTGCCAAGATGTCGGCTCTCGTGACCGACGATGCTGGCCGTGCCGGAAATCAGCAGCAGATACGCATCAACCAGCGGAATCAGCGTGGCGCGAGAGAACGTCGGGCTGCGCGGGCCATAGGTATCGGGGTAATGGTAGGCGCTGACTTGTCTTGGATTTTCCAGCAGGATCGGCGCCGCGCGCCCCGCAAGAAAGCCGACACAAAAGCCGCCAACGCGCATCCCCAGCGCACAGGCCGCCGGTGCGCAGCTTTCGACAGCCTGCTGGCGCGCGTCATAGGCAGCCTGGCGGCCAACATTGAACTGCCGGTAACGTTCAAGGCCCTGATCATTGCCATGGATGTCCGCCAGAAAATTCCAGGTACGCCACAAATGCGGATATCCGGCCTGATCGAGCAAACGGAACATACGTTCATACACCGACTGACTATCCAAGGCCAAGTGACTGTCTTTTCCGCCGATGGTGATTGTTCCGAACAGCACATCGCCATCCGCACGGTACCGAATACCCTCGAATTCCTTCGTCGCGGACACCGCCCCGCCCAGCCAGATCTCACCCGCACCTGTGCGATCCATTTGCAGCACGGGCATGGGGGCGGACATGAACGGGACATCGGCCATCTGGGGCGTAAAGTCGGTGGGCGGTTCACCAAACCAGACCACACCCAGCGCGCGCTCAAAACCACCCTGATACTGCGAAGCAGGCGCAAACCCACGACACGCCGCCGTGTCAAGGCGTGCAAATCGAAGGCGTGGGTTATCGTTAGCAACAAGATTATTCATAAATATTAAATCGAGCAAAAATTGCTCTGCGCACCTGCCTTACTTTGCGGGAATGTCCCCACGCGTCGGCCATCACGCATCCAGTTCGGGACGAATATTAAACCTACGCGCCTGCCATGCCCGGTAGGCACGCACAGGATGCCGGAACGATGCGATGGTATAGATCACCTTCATCATGCGCAGCGAGTTCCAGATAGGCGTTTTGCCGTAAATATCGCCCGCAAGCAGGGAAAGCAGCGCTTCCTTGACGCGGAAAATATTGCGCGGCCCCATGAACAGATCCCGCATCGCCGGATTCGTCATACGGTAAATGAACCACGAGAACTCGCTCGGCCCCACGCGGATCTGCTTGTCGAACTTCTTCAGCGCCGCAGCCGCCTTGGTGGGATGCTGCAAGGCCGTATCGATCGCATCGGCCGCCATGACGGCACTTTGCATGGCGAGCAGTACGCCGGAGGAAAAGACCGGATCGATAAAGGCGAAGGCATCGCCCAACAGCACGTAATTCTGGCCGTGCGTACGGTCAGACAGGTACGAGTAATTGCCCGTGGCCTCGACGTTGCTCACGAATTCAGCATCGCGCAAACGCTCGGCCAGCGGCACGCAAGTCTCGATGTTGTCGCGCAGGAACTGTTCGAGACTGCTGTCAACACGCGATTTCATATGATACGGCCAAGTCACCATGCCGATACTCGTGATGCCATCCATCAGCGGGATGAACCAGAACCAGCCGTGATCGAACCAGAAAATGGTGATATTGCCTTCGGCCTTGCCGTCGTTGCGCATCGCGCCACGCACATGGCCGTACACCGCCGAACTGTTGTGCTTGGGGTTGCGCTGTTTGGACTGCATCTTGTTGGCAAGGAACGTGTCGCGCCCCGAGGCATCGACCACAAACTTCGTTTCCCATTCGGCTTGCGTGCCATCATCCATCACGGCGGTGACGCGCGCACCGGAGCCACCCGGATGATCGTCCGGCAGGAATTCCACATGCTTGGCACGGCAGCCTTCGATCACTTCCGCGCCCTTTTGCCGGGCATTGCGGATCAGAATCTCGTCAAACTGGGCGCGCGGCACCTGATAGGCCATCGGCATGGACTTATCCCAAGCCTCGGCAAATTCAAACACCTGCTTGTGGTCGTGGTGTGGCGATACGAATTCCGCGCCCCATTTTTCCATGCCGACGGCACGAATTTCCGCACCGACGCCCAAGCGGTCGAACAAGGGCATATTGGCGGGCAGCAACGATTCGCCAATATGAAAACGCGGGTGATGTGCCTTTTCCAGCACAACCACCCGATAGCCACGTTCGACCAATAACGGCGCGACGGTCGAACCCGCTGGGCCACCGCCGATGACCAATACGTCGCAGTGGTGAGCCGGTTCTGATGTTTCTGCTCTTGGCATGATGGCGCCCTCCCTAGCTCAGTACGGTGCGTGAAGCGCGCCGATCTGGCCGCGCATCGAAATCATACCACCCCCGAATGCGCCGAAGGGCGTTCGATTTGCGCTCATCATACCGAACCGGCATTTACGCGATACACTCCATCGGGTTTAATCCTTCTGCCTCTGTGCGTTGGATGCCCAAACACAGCCAACCCGGAGAACGCTGCGATCAATAACGTCAACAAAGTGCCAGTGCGCCAACCCAATCACAAGTCTCTGGCTCCTGTCGACTGGCAGGACGATATCGGCCATCGGCTGATCACGCTGATGACGTACAAGGCCGTGGGCACGACCGTGTTCATGACCTTGTTTTTCGTCGCTTATCTGCACCTGCTCCATCATCCGGTCCACCCGGTCACGCTGATGCCGCTGACCCCGATCGATCACTGGATCCGTTTCGAACCATGGAGCCTTCCGATCTACCTCACGCTCTGGGTGTATGTTTCCCTGGCACCCGCATTGATCGAATCGAAACGGGTATTATTCGGCTACGCTGCGGCAATCGGTGGGGTATGTGTCATCGGGCTGGTGATTTTCTGGTTGTGGCCGACAGCCGTTCCTGCGCCGCAAATCGACTGGACGCGGTTCCCGGGATTCGGCGCACTGAAAAATGTGGACGGCACCGGCAATGCCTGCCCCTCCCTGCACGTGGCTACGGCGGTGTTTTCCGGCTTCTGGTTACATCAATTACTCCGGCTGAGTCGAGCGCCATCCTGGCTGCTGATGTTCAATGCCCTGTGGTGCGCGGCGATCATCTACTCGACCATGGCCACCAAACAGCATGTCTTTCTGGATGTAGCCGCTGGCGTCGTGCTGGGCGCCGTTGGCGCGATCTTTTCATTGAAGCTGCTTTTGCGGCACGAAAAGGCAATGCCGCGACGTACAATAGCCAACCCTTCCGCGTAACGACCAATGCTTTTCCATGTCTGAATCCCGCTTGCCCATCACGCCGCCATCTGGCACCAAATCGCCAGCCATGAGCCCGCTGGCCATCAGCCATTTCACCCTGAGTAATGCGCTCGGATTCGGCAAGGCCGCAACGCTCGCGGCATTGCAGGAACGACGCAGCGGCCTTATGCCCTGTGATTTTCTCGACATCGCCCTCGACACCTATATCGGCCGCGTGGCCAATCTGGAAAACCTGCCCGTTGTCGATCGTCTTTCGCCTTTCGATTGCCGCAACAATCGCCTGACACAAGCCGCATTGCGTCAGGATGGGTTCGAGCAGGCGGTGGAGGCGGCCAAGGCCCGTTATGGCGCGGATCGCGTCGCCGTGATTGCCGGCACCAGCACATCAGGCATCCTGCATACCGAACTGGCGTTTCGCGAACGCGATCCGGCTAATGGTGCGCTGCCTTCGCCGCTGCATTACCGCGAAACGCATGAGCTATCTTCCGCACCCGAGTTCGTGCGCCAATATTTTGAGCTGACCGGCCCCGTGCTCTCGATTTCGACGGCCTGCTCCTCCAGCGCCAAGGTGTTTGCCAGCGGTTGGCGGCTGCTGCAATCGGGCCTTTGTGATGCCGTGATCGTAGGCGGCGTGGACAGCCTGTGCCTGACGACGCTCTACGGATTTTCCTCGCTTGAACTCGTCGCCAACGAGCCCTGCCGCCCGGCGGACACTCATCGTGGCGGTATTTCGATTGGCGAGGCCGCCGGATTCGCATTGCTGGAGCGACGGCCACAGGCACCCGAAGCGGCGTTAGGCTTGCTCGGTTATGGCGAAAGCGTGGACGCACATCACATGTCCACGCCCCATCCCGAAGGGCTGGGCGCGGAACTGGCGATGCAGCGTGCGCTCGACCGTGCGGGTCTCGCCGCCTGCGATATCGACTACATCAACCTGCACGGCACAGCTTCGCGAACCAACGACAGCGCCGAGGACAAAGCCGTCAGCCGCCTGTTCGGCAGGGATGTGCCCTGCAGTTCCACCAAGGGCTGGACGGGCCACACGCTGGGCGCGGCCGGCATTACCGAGGCCATAATCGGGTTGCTGTGCATCGAACATGGTCTGATCCCCGGCAGCCTGCACACCCGGCAGGTCGATCCTGGGTTCACAAGCCACATCGTGCTCGACAACGAAACCCGTCCGGTGCGCCGCGTGTTGAGCAATTCATTCGGCTTTGGCGGCAACAATGCCAGCCTGATCGTGGGGCGACTCGACACATGAACCACTCGACCGACGCGATGACTTCACTCAAGCCGGTTTATCTCGACGGCATCGGCGTATTCGGCCCCGGCATCGCCGACTGGTCGCAGGCCCGTGCCGTGCTGAACGGCAGCGCAGCGTTCGACCTCGACGCCGATTTGCCACCATTCAACGTCGCCGATCTGCCCGGCACCGAACGCCGCCGCGCGGGGAAATCGGTGAAACTCGCCGTCGATCTGGCCGCGCAGGCCGTACACGCCGCCCGGATCGATCCGACGCAACCGGCTGCCGTGTTCGCTTCCACCAGCGGAGACACCAACGTGCTGACGGATATTTGCGCCGCGCTCGCCACCGATGACCGACTGATTTCGCCAATGCGTTTTCACAATTCCGTGCATAACGCCGCTTCCGGCTACTGGACCATCGCCCAGAGCAATCGCCAACCCACCACGGCGGTGGCTCTGCATAACCTGACGGCGAGCGCCGGTCTGCTCGAAGCGGCCATTCAGGTCGTGACTGAACAGATGCCCGTGCTGCTGGTGATTTACGATATTCCTTTCCCACCGCCGCTCGATGCGGCCGAACCGATCGCAACCGTATTCGGCTTGAGTTTTCTGCTTCGGCCAGAGCGAACCGAACACAGCGTTGCCCAGCTCGCGCTCTCACTCACGGCAGCCAGCGCATCACCCGTTGATACGCTGCCCGATCCGGCACTGGAAGCCCTGCGCACCGGTGTCGCCGCAGCGCGCGCCTTGCCCCTGCTGGCTGCGCTGGCAATCGAGCGGAACGGAGCTATGGACGCAACGCACACCGTCACGCTCGATTACGTTGCGCCGCGTGTGCTGACGCTGGATGTCACAGCGCTCACGGACGCCGTCGATAGCATGAGGAATGCATCATGAAACGCGCGCTCGTCACCGGCGGCAGCGGTGCCATCGGCGCGGCCATTTGTGAACGCCTTGCCGCGGACGGGCTTGAGGTTCTGGTGCATGCCAACAGCGGCATCGCCCGGGCCGAAGCCGTCGTGGCGCGCATTCAGGCAGCGGGAGGAACGGCGCGCGCTGTCTGTTTCGATCTTGCCGACTTTGCCGCGACCGATCAAGCCATCGCCGAACTGATGGACGAGGAGCACCCGATTCAAGTGCTCGTAAACAATGCGGGCATCCACGATGATGCACCGCTCGCGAGCATGAGCGCCGAGCGGTGGCATCGCGTCGTCGATATTTCCCTCAACGGGTTTTATCACGTCACCCAACCCCTGTTGCTGCCGATGATCCGCACCCGTTGGGGTCGCATCATCAACATCAGCTCCATTGCAGGCGTGATGGGCAACCGCGGGCAGGTGAACTATGCCGCCGCCAAGGCCGGTTTGATCGGCGCCACCAAGGCACTGGCGCAGGAATGTGCCTCGCGGGGCGTGCTCGTCAATGCGGTTGCCCCCGGTATCATCGAATCACCCATGATCGAATCGGCATTTACGCCGGAGCAGATTCGCCAGTTCGTACCGATGGCGCGGGCGGGTAAACCGGAGGAAGTCGCCGATCTGGTGGCTTTTCTCGCTTCCGACCGAGCGGCGTACATTACCGGCCAGGTCATCGGCATCAATGGCGGCATGGCATGACACCTCAAAAACCCGCTCCCACGCCCCGTGCGTTCATGCTGAGTTTCGATGATGGCCCGTTGCCGGGGAAAACCGATGCGGTGCTGGATGTGCTGAGCCGGTTTCGCGGCGAGGACGGTGAACCGCTGCGCGCCGGGTTTTTCATGGTCGGCGATGCGCCGGAGCGCTTTCTGGCCGGGCGACGCTATTTCGCCCCGTATGAACTGTGGTGGCGCAAAGGCAGCATGCGCCGCCACCCCGAACTGGTGGCACGCGCGCTGGCCGAGGGGCATATCATCGGCAATCACACGGTGCATCACGTCTGGGCACGCTGGCCCGCCTACCGCCATATGGATGCGGTGCGCGAAGAAATCCAAGGCTGGGAAGAACACGCCGAGGCCGCGGGCTGGAATCACCCAACCGCCCCGCGACTGTTCCGTGCCCCATACCTGCTGCACACCCCGACCATGACCGCCGCCGCGACCGAACTCGGCTACCGGATCGTCGGCGGGCAGACCGTGGGCGATGCGACGCCTCGCAATGGACTTCGAGCTGTCGAGCAGCAGATCCGCCACATCCTGAACACGCCGGACACACAACCTGCATTGCTTATTTTTCATGACATCCGCCCCGTCACCACCTGTCATCTGGGCGCGCTTCTCGACCGCTTGCAGCTTGAGGGGCACGATTTACGGCATTTTTCGGCTTAGCGTGAAAAGACCTGATTTTTGAATCAGTGCGCATGCCCTCTTTCTAAGCGTTCTAAGCGTTGAACGGGGGGTTATTTCGGCGGATCGATTTTTCCCATGACGCTGGCGTTGCAACGAAACCATCCCGCAATGCTGGTGCGCGGGTGTTGCGTGGGCAATACCTCATGGGGCATGGACTCACTCATAAAGACGACCAGCTTGCCCATTTCGGGCGCTATTACGGCCAGTGTGTCCTCGGTATTCTCGCCGTAGATCACCAGCTCGCCGCCCCAATCGGCCCGCCACTCTGGGTTCAGGTAACAAACGACGGACACCATCCGGCTGGCCCGCCCGCGAAAGCTGTCGAGGTGTTTTTTGTAGAAGCCGCCCGGCTGGTAGCGCGCAAAATGGCATTCGTATTCGAACAAGCCCAAAAACAAACTGCGGTTGAGGTAGGTTTGCAGCTCGGCCATCTGGTCGAGGTACGCCTTTTGCGCGGCTGTGCGCCCATCGAACCATTTGATTTCATCGCGACGAATGGTTGCGTTGACCTGATGGATCACCCCGCGGCCTACCCCGGCGGGTTCCAGATGACCGTCGGCCTCGTGCTGCTCGGCTTCTGCCAATAGGGCCTGGCACAAGGACGTACTCAAGGCCTGTGGCCATTGATACCAACCGCGCGCCACGAGGGCATCAACCAGCGGCGCGTACCGCTCGGGCGTGTCGTCTTGAGACATGGGTGGCTCTTAAAAAACTTGGGTCATGAAGGGCTCTTAAGAAATTAAGGACAGCTTGCCAGCGTGGTCGCCAGATCCGGGTAGCGCGGTTGCCAGTCGAGCGCCTGCTGGATGGCGCGGGCGTCGATCCGCTTGGATTCGGTTAAAAATTCACGCGCCATCGGCGAGGATTGCGCCAGCACGTCCGCGAGCGGCAAACAAGGGGGCGCGGGTAAATCAAAATGCGCCGCCGTGTTCACATAGAACTCTGTCATCGGGCGGGGATTGTTGTCGCTGATGTTGAACACACCGGCTACCGGCGCGGCCTGTTCTACCCGTGCAATCAGGCGTGTGTAGATATCGGCCAAGTCATCGGCATGAATGCGATTGGACCAAGGCGATTCTTCGGGACAAACGACCGGCGCGCCCGCACGAATCCGCTCCAGCGGCAGGCGATCGCAGGCGTACAGGCCGGTCAGCCGCAGCACGGTCAAGGGTACGCTATGAGCGGCACACCACTGCCCGAAGCGGGTTTCGGCATCCAGACGGCGGCGGCCACGATCATGCGCGGGCTTTGGGGGCGTGTGTTCATCGACCCAGGCGCCGTCCTGATCGCCATACACGGCGGTGGTGCTGGCATAAATCACCACGCTGGGGCGTTGATGATCGGGCACAGCCGCAAGCCAATTGGCCACGCGGGTGTCCGACTCGCCTGATCGGGCGGGCGGGGCGAAATAGAGCCAGATGGCCTGAGTGGGTATATTGACTGTCGATGCCATTTGATCGAGATCGATGGCCACGGACGCCCAATGGCCACGATGCGTGACCGGGCAGAACGGGACCTGTCGCGAGAAAGCCGTGATGGCGTGATCCGGATGACGCTCAGCCACGCGCCGGGCAATATCGCCGTAACCGATAATGACCAAGGGCAAGGTGGTCCTGTTTGAATACTGATCTCTTTCACTGGACATTTTTAAGTTGCTCCCATACACGGCGGGGGTGAAGCCCGGCCAGCCAGCCACTGAGGGCGTATACGCCCGCCCCGCCGCCGATCAATAAAACAAGCCAAACGATCCGCGTCAAGGCGTTGGCGTCGGTCCACTGTATCGCATCGGGTCGCAACCAGAGCAACACTGCCGCCATCACGAGTGTAGCGGCCAGCACCTGGCGCAAGAATAACCATAAGGCCGGATCGGGTTTCCAGGCATCACGTTTTTTCAAAAAATACGCCAGCAAGCCGAAATTGACCCAGGCGGCCATCGCGGTGGTGAGCGCCAGGCCCGCATGGGCGGCATAACCGCCGAACAGGAACATCCAGGGCAAAACAATGATGGCCTTGAACGACAGGTTAGCCCCGACCGCGACCATGCCGATCTTGACCGGTGTTTTCGTATCCTGCCGCGCGTAGAAACCCGGCGCGAACATCTTGATCAGCAAAAAGGCGGGCAAACCCAGCGCATAGGCGGACATCGCCAGGGCAACCATGTGCGTGTCGAACGCGTTGAACGAGCCGTATTCGAACAGGGTTGCCAGCATCGGTTGCGCCAGCACCACCAGTCCCGCGCAGATCGGCAGCCCCAACAACACGGTGAACTTGATCGCCCAGTTGAGCGTGCCGGAAAAATCACCGTGATCGGTGCGGCTGTATGCGCGAGAGAGTTTGGGCAGAATCACCGTGGAAATCGCCACGCCGAAAACACCCAGCGGAAGCTCGACCAGCCGATCGCTGTAGTACAGCCACGACACGCTACCCACCATCAGCATGGAGGCCAGAATCGTATCGACCAGCAGGTTGATCTGTGTAATCGAGGCGCCGAACATCGCCGGGATCATCAAGCGGATGGTTTTGCGCACCCCCACGTGTCGACCGAATCGTGGGCGCGGCAACAAACCCAGTCTCGCCAGAAAAGGCAGCAGGAAGAACAACTGCAAAATCCCGGCAAAAAACACGCCCCAGGCCAGCGCCATCACCGGTTCCTTGAACCAGGGTGCAGCAACGAGGGTGGCGGCAATCAGCGAAACATTGAGCCAGATCGGCGCCAGCGCAGGCATACCGAACCGGCCGAAGGCGTTGAGCGTACTGGCGGCAAAAGCCGTCAGCGAGATGAAAAACAGATACGGGAACGTGATCCAGAGCATGTGCGCAGCGAGCGCCCGTTGCGCCGGATCATCCGAAAAGCCCGGTGCAAAGACAGTAATGACCAGCGGCGCGGCACTGATGCCCAAGCCGACGACCACGATCAACACCGCCGCCAGCGTGCCGAACATATGATCGATAAAATCCTTGAGTTCCGCCCGGGTACTTTTTTCCCGATATTCCGACAACACCGGCACGAACGCCTGCTGGAATGCGCCTTCGGCAAACAGGCGACGCAGGAAATTGGGGATCTTGAACACCACGAAAAACGCATCCGTGGCCGGGCTGGCACCAAAGACGCGCGCCAAGAGCATGTCACGCACGAAACCCAGTACGCGCGAAACCATCGTCATGCTGCTGATCAGCGCGGTGGAACGCAGTAGGCCCATGGCAGTCAGTGACCGGCGCGCTTAAGAATCATTGCGCCGCTGCCAGTTGGTGGAGCAGGGTCTCATAAATGCGCGACAAGTCGATGAGGTGCGCCGTAGGCACCCGCTCGTCGATCTGATGAATCGTCGCGTTCAACGGGCCGAGTTCGATCACCTCGGCCCCGGTCGGGGCAATGAACCGGCCATCGGAGGTGCCGCCCGCCGTGGACGGCAACGGTTTGACACCGGTCACGGCCGCCACAGCCGCTTCCACGGCATGGACGAACGGGCCCTGTTTCGTGAGGAAGGGTTGGCCCGAAATCGACCAGTTCAAGCTGTGTCGTAGTTGGTGTTTTTCCAGCAACGCTTTGATACGGGATTGAATTTTCTCCACGCTGCTTTCGGTGTTGAAGCGCAGATTGAACTGCACCTGTAATTGACCGGGAATCACGTTGTTCGCGCCCGTCCCCGCATGGATATTGGCGATTTGCAGGGTGGACGGCGGGAAGTGTGCGTTGCCCTGATCCCATTCAATGGCCGTGAGTTCGGCCAGAAACGGCGCGGCGCGGTGCACGGGGTTATCGGCCAGATGCGGGTAGGCGACGTGGCCCTGTTTGCCGTGGATGACGAGATTACCCGTGATCGAACCGCGACGACCGATCTTGTATTCATCGCCCAGTCGCTCGCGGCTGGAGGGCTCACCCACCAGGCACCAGTCGATTTGCTCGTCGCGCTCGCGCAACCACTCGATGACCTTGACCGTGCCATCGACGGCCACGCCTTCTTCATCGCTAGTAATCAAAAAAGCAATGCGAAACGGTGGTTCAGGCGTAGTCTGCACAAAACGCTCGATGGCCGTGACCATCGCCGCGATCGAGCCTTTCATATCCGCGCTGCCGCGGCCGATCAGCACGTCATCGACGATATTCGCGGCAAACGGCGGCTGGCTCCAGGCAGCGGCATCGCCCGTCGGCACCACGTCGGTGTGCCCGGCAAAACAGAACAACGGGCCGGATGATCCGCGCACGGCCCAGAGATTGTCGACCGTGCCGAACGGCAAGGGCGTGATCGTAAAACCCAAGGCCGCCAGGCGCTCCGCCAACAGTGGCTGACAGCCCGCATCTTCGGGCGTGACCGAGGCGCGGCGGATCAGATCCTGCGCCAGGGCAATGGTGGGGTCGGGATGGAGCGCTTCGTTCATGCTGGCACCTTGTCGGTAGTCGCTTGGGTTAGGCTTTTTTGCCATTGCTCTGGATCGAAACCGATCAAGGTGAATTGATCCGACACCAGAACCGGACGTTTGATCAGGCTGGGATTACTCAAAGCGGCTGCGCGTGCAGTGGCTGTGGTCATCGCATTACGTTCGGCTTCCGGCAAACGGCGCCAGCTTGTGCCTCGACGATTGATCACCGTTTCCCAACCGAACTCACTCAGCCAGCGTTCCAGCAGTTCTTCTGGCACACCGGCCAACTTGTAATCATGAAACTGGTAATCCACGCCGTGATCGGTTAGCCAGACACGGGCTTTCTTCACGGTGTCGCATTGGGGAATTCCGAATAAAGTCATCATGTTTATTAATACGCTGTGCAAGTGATTTGTATTGTTCAAGATAGATAAGTTTGATTCGCGGCACGTTCACCGATTACTAAAATACGAAGAGATTAAAAAAACCGCCAACCAATGGGATGCCTCACACACAGAGGCTGCGCCAAACCAATCGTTTTCATTGAGGAGCCATCCATGAATTCTACGCCATTGACCTTCAAGTATGCCCGAAGTGTGTCACTTGCCGCTGCTTTGCTCGTGATCGCCTTGCCGGCAGCGGCCGAACAGCATGATGCTTCCTGGGGAAGCGAACTGCACGCACAGCATTGCGCCGACTGCCACTCCGCTCCTCATGATGCCGCTTTTTACACTTCCAAACGCGGCGGTAAAATCAAGGACATGGCCAGCCTGAACACGAAGGTGCAATCCTGTGCCAACCACTTCAATGTGCCCTGGTTCGATGAGGAAGTAAGCGCAGTGTCGGCCTATCTGAATCAGACCTATTATCAATTCGATCAGACCCGTACCGACTAACCGGATAGCCCATAGGTCACTTTGATTTAATCGCAGGCTCCTTGCGGCACAAGGATGTGCTGCCATGAACAATTTGTTAAAGCCACCTCGTACAACCTTTCAATATTTCCCAAATCCAGATTCGGGTTAAGCTATGGATTGCCCTCGTTAGCCATGCAATTAGTTGCGCCCCATAGTCGATTTATTTTGATAATCATTCGCATTAACGTTAACTTTAGTGATGCGCCCGCCAGATACCCACCCCCTGGTCGATAGGGTTTGTGGCGGCGCATTTGCGATCGCATCCCGCGGGCGCTACTTGGAACATAAACCCAAGTGCGCTGCACAAGGTTTTTATAGGGCCGTCTGGGCGGGCGGTTCGGGTTATTCAATCAAGCAAGAGGTTTTGCACAATGAGACTACGTTATTTTTTTATTGGATTGACCGCTGCGTTCATGAGTACCGCGGCACAGGCTGGCCCACAATGCACGCAAGAGCCGCGTTCGGCCTGGATGCCGGCGGACCAGGTTCTGGCCAAGGCCACCCAAGAGGTGCCCAAGCTCAAGTTGTTCAAGGTGACGGATGGCAACTGTTTTGAGATCTACGGTTGGGGCCAGGCCGGCGAAAAGCTGGAAATCTATTACCACCCGGTCACCGGCGAGGTCGTCAAGCGCGGCAGCTGGTAATCGATGGTGCTGAAACGCCCGGTACCCGGCACCCGTCGATGGTCGCGCGGTCAGCGCGCAATCCACTGGGGTTTGGTGCTGATCCTGCTGTTGGCGTGGTGGAGCGGATCGAACGATGAGGAATGGCACGAATGGGTGGGCTATGGGGCCTTGGCCTTACTCGGGCTGCGTTTTTTGCTTGGCTTTGGCAGCAGGCATCCGCATGCCAGATGGGGGTTTTTCCTGCAACAACTGCTTGCCTTCCGTCGGTCGCCGTCGGCGGATCATCCCGATGGGCGCCCTGTTCTCGGTCCCTTGGGCGCCTTTTCGGCCATGATGCTGTTGCTATTGATGACCACCACCGCCGTCACGGGCTGGATGCTGACACTCGAGCAGTTTGTTGGCGAGGATGCGGCCGAGGATCGTCATTACTGGGCATTCAACCTGACCCTGGCCTGGACGGCACTGCATGTGCTGACCCACCTCGCGCGCTGGCTGAGACGACTGCGCGTGCTGGGCTCGGACGGGGCGTAAAACATCCCGAATCGCGTGCAATCGTAGGCACGAGAGCCGCTCGATGGGGTTCAGGGTACGATCAGGTGGTCGGAAGAAGGAGTGAAACGAAGCGACAGGTCGATGGCCTGAACATGCTTGGTGATGGCGCCGGTCGAAATGAAATCCACACCGGTTAAGGCAACGTCCCGCACGGTGGTCAGGTCGATATTGCCGGATGCTTCGAGTTTGGCCCGCCCCTTGTTCGCCGCCACGGCGGCGCGCAATCCGTCCAGATCGAAATTATCCAGCAGAATCCGGTCAACGCCCGCCGCCAATGCCTCTTCGAGCTGATCGAGGGTTTCAACTTCTACCTCAAGCGGAACATCCGGGTTGATCACGCGGCTGGCCTGCACCGCTGCCGTGATCGACCCCGCCGCCATGATGTGATTTTCCTTGAGCAGGGCCATGTCGTACAAACCCAGACGGTGGTTCAAGCCGCCGCCACAGGTGACGGCGTATTTTTGCGCCATGCGCAAACCGGGGATTGTCTTGCGGGTGTCGAGAATGCGTGCCGATGTCCCACTGATGGCATCGACATAGGCGCGGGTGATCGTCGCCGTGCCGCTTAAGGTTTGCAGAAAGTTCAAGGCTGTGCGCTCGGCCGTCAGCAGCGCGCGTGCCGGTCCATCGAGCGTGCAGATGACACTATCTGCCGGAACGGGATCGCCATCACGGTACAACCACTGAACCATTGAGCGGTTCGATACACGACGGAACGCAGCTTCTGCCCAGGCTGTGCCGGCCAACACACACGATTCCCGCGCCACGATCCGACCTTGCATCATCTGTTCGGCCGGAACGAGCCGCGCAGAGACATCGCCGCTGCCCATATCTTCGGTCAGCGCGCGTGTTACATCGTCGGCTATCTGCTGGGGATCAATCATTGCATCACGTGTTCCAAAATTTCAGGACGCTTACTGTACCGTTCAGCGCCCATGAAGACCAGCGCGCGACAACTGAGAGCAGCCACCCCGAGACGCTGGTAACGACCATGCCAGGCAGGATCGAGTGGATTGTTTATGACCTTAATGGGACGTTTGAGAATTTAATGGCCCGGGTCAAATTGCAAACCATCTGATTTTTCGGTGCTTGGAGAACCGGGCGGTTTGTCATATTGTCATAATCGTGTCATTCCCTTGCGGTCAAATAGTCATCACCCTGCAACACGAGCATTCATCATGGCACGCAAAACAATTTTGATCGTTGAAGACGAGAAACCCATTCGGGAGATGGTGACGTTCGCCCTCGGGCGCGCGGGCTACGATCTGATCGAAGCGGGGGATGTATCCGAAGCCTTCGAACAACTATCGCACAAACTACCGGATCTGGTTCTATTGGACTGGATGCTTCCCGGTGCCAGCGGCATCGAGTTCGCCCGGCGCATGAAGCGGGATGAGCTCACACGGGATGTACCAATCGTCATGTTGACCGCGCGCGGCGAGGAAGAGGACAAGGTCAGCGGCCTGGAAGCCGGTGCCGATGACTACATCACCAAACCGTTTTCACCTCGTGAGCTGATGGCGCGAATCAAGGCGGTGCTGCGTCGTGTTTCGCCCGAAGGCGAAGGTGGCGTGATCGAAGTGGCCGGTTTGCGGCTTGACCCGGAAAGTCATCGGGTGACGGGCGGCAGTGTCGATATTGAAATTGGCCCAACGGAGTTCCGGCTGCTGACCTTCTTCATGACGCACCCGGAGCGCGTATTCAGCCGGACACAACTGCTCGACCGCATCTGGGGCCGCAACGCCTATGTGGAAGAGCGCACCGTCGATGTCCATATCCTTCGGTTGCGCAAGGCCCTGATGCCCAGCGGCTTCGATGCGCTGATTCAAACGGTACGTGGCGTCGGCTACCGGTTGTCCAGCAAAGCCTGATCGATCATGCCGCAAAAAATACTCAACAATGTTAAAAGACCTGACCGATCCCGTGCTGCCCGATACAGGTACCAAGACCGAATATGGCGTCTGAACGCCGCACGCTGGCGACAGGAAATCCTGTTACTCCTGTTCTCGGCAATACCCGGCGGGGTCTTGTTCCTGTTTGGCGGCACCATCGGTTGGTCCGTCGCAATCACGCTTGGCTCTTACGCGCTCTCCCTGCTGTATCGACTGATCCGCCTGGCTCGCAGTATCAGTCGGCAACGCACCGACTACGCAACTTACGGACTGACCGGCCTGATTCAGGACCGCCAACGCCGCGTCCGCGCGTCCTGGGTTCGGCGACAGCGCAAACTGGTCGATTTGCTGAAGCGATATCATCGCTCCGCCATGTCGGTACCGGATGCGATGGTTGTGCTGACGCCATTGCGTGAAATCGAATGGCTGAACGATGCCGCCTGCGACTTGCTGGACCTGACCCAGAACGACGTCGGCATCCGTATCGACAACCTGATACGCAACCCCACATTCGTGAATTGGTTGGGCGAGGGCGCTTCGGGGCGTGTACTGGAATTCCAATCCCCGGGCGATGAGCACCGTGCGCTGAATCTGCGCATGGAGCCCTATGGCGAGGATCGCAGCCTGCTGATCGGGCGGGACGTGACGGCGCTGTATCGTCTTCAGGGGGTGCGGCAGGATTTCGTGGCCAACGTGTCGCATGAATTGCGCACACCGCTGACCGTGCTGGCAGGCTACCTCGAAACGTTGCTCGACAGCGAAGAGGATACGCAGGGTGAAATGTTCCGCATTCTCAACAACATGCATCAGCAATCGGAGCGCATGCGGCGCATCGTCGAAGATCTGTTGTTACTTTCGAGACTTGAAACTACGCGCCCAGACGAGGAGTATTTCGAGTCCATCGACATGCGAAGCCTGCTCGAAACCGTCGCTCATGATGCACAATTGCTCTCCGGCGCAGAACAGCATCAGATTCTGCTGGAAGTCGACCCGGGACTATGGCTGATCGGCATCCTCAGAGAGCTGCATTCCGCCCTGTCGAATTTGGTCTTCAACGCCGTCAAATACACCCCTGGCGGTGGGACAATCACAATTCGCTGGTATCAGAACGAGAAAGGCCAACCCGTATTCGAAGCGCAGGACACCGGCATCGGTATCGAACCGCGGCACATTCCCCGACTCACCGAACGGTTCTATCGAATCGATGTGGCCCGTTCGCGCACGCGCGGCGGCACGGGGCTCGGTCTTGCGATCGTCAAGCATGTGATTCTCAGACACGATGCCAAGCTGGACATCACCAGCCAACTCAATCAGGGCAGCGTGTTCCGGGTCACCTTCCCCACCTCGCGCGCCGAACGCCACAACGCGCCGAGTCTGGCCACAGACGTGAAAAACGCCAAGTGATGGGCATAAGCTTCGGGCTTTAACAGCGCACGGCTCGAAAATGCAGCGCAGTCGCCAACTATTCGACGCCCCATTTGGCCAGCCGATAGCGGAGTTGACGCAGGCTCAACCCCAAACGCCGGGCGGCCTCGCTGCGATTCCAGCGGGTCGTTTCCAGCGCGCTCAGCACCTGCCGCTGTTCTTCCGCTTCCAAGGCACTGGTCGGCGGCGTAGCGCCCCAAGTCGATTTGACGTCCGGTGGCGAACCCGAATGAAGACCATTCTGCTCGGCCGAAGATTCATACGAGTTGTCCCCCGGGAAATCAGTCAGCGCGGAAACACCAAGCAGATCACCCTCGGTCAACGCGATGGCCCGCTCCAGTAGATTCTCCAAGCCTCGAACGTTCCCCTCGAATGACTGCTGGGCCAGCCAGTGCAAGGCTTCCGCAGTGAGATGCGGAGGACGACGGTGCTCCCGTTCGGCCAGTTTGCCCAGAATATGGGCGCAGAGTTCGGGGAGATCTTCCAAACGAGCGCGCAAGGGCGGCACGCGCAACTCGATCACATTGAGTCGGTAAAACAAATCGTGACGGAAGCGCCCATCGCGTACCGCCGCATTCAGATCCTGATGCGACGCGGAGATGATGCGCACATCGATGGGGACTTCGGTCAATTCACCCACCGGGCGCACCTTGCGCTCCTGAATGGCGCGCAATAACTTGACTTGCAGGCCCAGCGGCAGATCGGCCACCTCGTCCAGAAACAGGCTCCCGCCTTCCGCCGCACGGAATAGCCCTTCATGCGCCTGATGCGCGCCCGTGAATGCGCCTTTTCTGTGACCGAACAACTCGCTCTCGATCAATTCAGCCGGAATGGCGCCGCAGTTGACCGGGATGAAGGGGCCATCGGCCCGACCGCTGAGTTCATGAATCTGTCGAGCCACCAGCTCTTTGCCTGTGCCCGACTCGCCGCAGATGAACACCGGTGCCTGAGATCGCGCCACCTTGGCAATGGTCTCGCGCAGCATCTGCATGGCCCGCGACTGACCGATCAAGGGCGATTTGGCCGCTGCGTTCATACCAACATCGGGCTGACCGTCCGCAGGTGCTGTTTCCGGCTGAGTTGCACTTACCCCTTCAGCATCCAGTGTTGCCACATCAGTGGCCGAATCAAGCGTTCTGGCCTTTAATGCATCCCGCAACAAACGCTTGAGCACCAATTGTTCGATCGGCTTGGACACAAAATCGAATGCGCCCGCCTTAAGGGCGCGCACGGCCGCATCCACCTGCCCATGCGCCGTAATCACCGCCACAGGCAAATCGGGAAAACGTTGGCGAATCTCATCGAGCAGATCAAGCCCGTCGCCATCGGGCAGGCGCATGTCGGTTAGACAAAAACTTAAGGTGTGGCCCAACTCGGCCAACTGAGCGCGCGCGCTGGCCAGATCGGCGGCCAGATGACAGGTCACGCCTTCACGGCGCAATGACAGGGCGATCAGCGTGCGAATATCCAGTTCATCATCAACGATCAAACAAGCGGTCATAAACAAAATCCCGGTTCATGAAGCGCCATCATACCGCGCGCGGACAAAGGAGCACAAAGCAGGTGCCGGTCGAACCGGCGGCATCATTCCCTGCTGCTTCGGCGTAGAGTTGCGCGCCATTGGAGAGGGCAAGTTCCCGACTGACATACAATCCCAGTCCCACGCCTTCGACGTGTGTCGTGAAAAAGGGCTCGAACAATGAATGAGTGGCCGTATCGGACAAGCCGGGGCCGCGATCACAGACACGGATTGCTACTGTATCCGGCTCGATGATCTGACACGTGATGCTCAAATAGGTCACACCATCGGCACTACGTCCATGCCGCATCGCATTAGTAACGAGGTTATCCATAATCTGCCAAAGATGTGCGTTATCAAAGGTCAATGCACAGGCCGTATCGGCCTTTGCCGGTGCTTGCCAGACGACCGCGTTAGCCTCCCAGTCGAGCCGATGGAGCTCGACAAACTCGGCCAGCCATTGGGTGAAATCAATACGGGTCGGCTGCACCTTCGGCCTGCGCGCGACATCCAGCACACCTTCGACCAGCGTGTTGATGCGCGCACTGTGGCGGATGATGATCGGGATCAGCTCGGCGCGTTCCTCTTCCGACGTCGAATCGGCAAGCAGTTCACTGGCCTGGCGAATGGACGACAAGGGGTTGCGCACTTCATGCGCGATACTCGCCGTCAACCGCCCTAATGAGGCCAGTTTGTTCTGCTGAACCCGGGCATCTTCGGCAGACAGATCCACCAGAACCACCAGTGCCCGCTGTCCCAGTTCGGTTTGTAGCGCGTGGAATTCTGCCCTGAATCGATGCGGCTGATCGTACTCGATCCCTTCGGTTATCTTCCCATCGAACCAGTTTTGCAGCGCATTTGCGAGCATCGGATGCGTATCCCGGAGTCTTAGCTTGGTTGGCGCATCAATCGCAACAACCTGGACATCAGCTTGGACATCATCCCGTCGACGTATCGCCAGCAAATGTCGTGCTGCCGTGTTGATGTAATCCACTTGCCCGGTCGGATCGGTAATCAGAATGCCGTTCGGTGAGCGTTCGATAATCTGGACGGCCAAGGTAGACAGATAATTAATTTCCTTTTCCTTGCGTTGAGTCAGACGCTCTATACGCTGGACGCGCTGCTCGAATGTCGCCACCAGGATCGCCACCACGAACAGGGCAAAACCCAGAAAGCCCGCTGCCGCAAACTGACGTTCTTCGTGATCGACCAGAGAGGAAACCATTGTCTCGCCCAGCACCAGGATGCTGGCCAGGGCGGCATAACCCATGGCAGCTGTAGCGCCCAATAAAACCGCTGAAAGGCCGACCGCGATAATCATCAACAGGGCTATCCCGCCACCCGGGCCACCCGATGCATGCATTACCAGCACCAGAACAATGATGTCGCCGAGCGCATGCAAATGCGCCTGCGGACGAAACGGCAAGATATGAAGTTCGAGCAGGAACTCGAACCCCATCGCCAAGACGAGATACCCCCAAGCCACAAAGCCGAACAGATAAATATCCTGCTGCCCGAAAACCTGCGGCCCCCGGCCGGAAATGGAGGCGGCGACGAACGCAAAGGCAAGAAAAACACGGTAGGCATTGACGAGCCGAATGCCCCGCCAGTTGTCGGTTTCGGAACCGGATCTGGTATTGGGGCGAGTCTGAATCATTGGGCCTCGATCATTGATGCCGGGTCATGAGTTCGCGAATCACGAATGATCGCTTGAGGAATGCCGATCATGCCATTTCTGGGCATGTTCCCAACTGCAAAAAGAGTGCCCATCGCGCTTCACGGCCTTGTTTTTTGCCGTGAACACACCGCACTCGGCGCAACGAACGGTTTCCAGGGTATCGAGCGGTTTTACACCGGGCAATCGTGCGGTCGAGCGAGCACGGCGCTTGTACACCACATACCCAACGATCCCGAGAATAATAACAATCCAAAACAATAATTTAGACATGAACGTTCACAGGTAAACGGTTTGAAGCAGGCAAGCGCGCCTTGACATCACAAAAACTGTGTTGATTATGATATATGCGGTGTCATACCGTCACATCATACGGCGAGAAACGGCGAAAATCCCATAGATAAGCAGCTTAAAATTTCGGGCTCAACCGTTCGACGGCATGAGAATCCTTATGCGTGGCGCTGCGAAGGCGCCCATAAAACGAAAAATGCCAGTTACATAGTTAACTGGCATTTGCTCTAAACCCGCAACAGACGTCGCACGATTTATACCACGTCAAAAATTGACGTGAACACATAGGGGCAGCTCGAATAACCCGAGATTTTCAATGAATTCAGCCACTGAATCACGCCTGTGGCCGAATCCGGCTCAAATTCCACAACAAACAGCTACCTTTCCAAGCAGCTTTGCCCGGTTTTTACACCGAATCGCCATGGTAGGTGGCGACTCAGCCCATTTTGGGGGTTATGCAGGCACAATAACCTTTTCTGTGAAAGTACGCGAGCCGCTTTAAGTTCTAG
>NCKC01000102.1 GCA_002282715.1 Halothiobacillus sp. 15-55-196
CTTCTAGCCAGGCATCATGACCTGAATGATCTTCGTCTGTATCCTGGACTCGCCGCGTGCTGTTCGTTGGAACAACGGCCTGAGGCTGCCTAGGCATGGTAGAAGGCGACAATGCCTGATTCAGCGTCAGATGGTCACTGATACCCGGTCCAAAAACGATGAAACTCATATCCAGCCCACTCTTTCCAAAATGTGAATATGCCGAAGATTGGGCATTTCCATTGGTCGGTTATTTAGACCCTTTCAGACCTGCGTGAACTATGCTCGAATTCGCGTTTCTCCCCAGGCTTTGAGTTGAGTCAGTAGCGCCAGAGTCGCTTCATCTCGATAGGCCGCATCAGCCATCAAGGCATCGATTGTTGCAAAAAATCCCGCAAAACCCAGACCCGAAAAACTCTGACCCGCAAAACCCTGATAAGGCTGGTCAGGAGCGGCATTCAAACGTGAATCCACCCAGCTTTGCCATTGAGTCCGTTCATCCTCATCCAATAAATCAGGCCTCAAACGGGCGACGAATCTGAACACCAATTCCGGCAAGCGCGCATCCTGCCAAGGCTGCGCCATAAGCTCGCGCAGGGCAGCAGCCACCGGCTCATCTTCTGCACTGCCTCCCGCAGCCATTGACTGATCAAACACCCGGTTGAAATCATCCAACTCATATCGATCAGTATTCGGCATGAATCCTTCATACAGGGCACATTCCGCATCCCGTGCAGCAAATGCGGGCGGCTCGGACAATACCGCATGTAATTTATCGGCAACTTCACGCTTGAATTGAGCCATGGTGCGTGTATTTTTTTTCACCGCGTCTAAATCGAGTTGCATCCGCTCGGTGATATCCCCTTCTTTGAGGATGGCGTTGGCGACCACCACGGGGGCACGGTTGAGATGCAACAGCTTGATGGGCAGCCGATGCTGGTTGTCTTGTGCGTCCGCGTCTCGAAGAAAACGCCGAGCCGCAAGCGTTGATATATCCTCATCAAGCACTTCGGTCGGGTCGAATCTCAAATCCCAAAGCAGACGCTGGGTATTGATGCCCTGCACTTGTCCAAGGTTGGCGAATACGGATGCACTGCCCTGCATGGAGGAAATGCGTCCCGAGACATGCACGAAGGATTCCCGCTCAGGGTTATCCACGAAATCGGCCACAACAGCCTTCTTGCGCAAACTCAGAAGGTAGTCGAACAGTTTGGGCGACTGGGCGCGCATCCGTCGCGCGAAGGCAAGCGTGGCCTCGACATCGCCCAAGGCATCGTGCGCGTTGGCATGGGCAATGCCATTGGCTTTGGTCAATGCCTCAAGCCGCAAGGTAGGCGCACCCTGCTCGTCCGTGGGCCAGTGAATGCCTTTGGGTCGCAAAAGGCGAAACGCCCGGGCCGCATCCAGCACATCCCAGCGACTATTGCCTGATTTCCATTCATGGGCATAGGGATCGCGCAAATTACGCCAGAACATGAAGCGCAAAAGTTCGGCATCGAAACGCAGGCTGTTGAAGCCCACGGCGCAGGTGCCTGGTTGCATCATTTCGGCATGGATGAGTGCGGCGAATTCCGCTTCGGACCGACCGCCGGATGAGGCGAGCGTTTGAGGCAAAATACCCGTAACCAACACGGCCTGGGGGTGCGGCAACACTTCGGGCGAAAGCGTGGCATACAGCGTCAAGGGTGAATCGATAGGCTCAAGCTCGTCATTGGTTCGCAAGGCTGCGAACTGTATTGGACGATCGCAACGCGGATCGGCGCCGGTGGTCTCAAAATCGTAGAACAGAAAACTCATCAGTTACCCGCGACTCGCTCGGCGACGACAGTGGCTGCGGGTTTAACTGATGACAGAGTCGTCGGATTACTTGCCTGAACGGGCGTGAGCAGTGTAAGCAGATTATCCGTATTCTGCGATGATTTATTCGATTCACGCTCTTTCGACTCTCGCCACGCGTAAATCATGGTCGCAGACAGCACGGCCCGCACATAATTACGGGTTTCATCGAACAAAATCGTATCCACCCAGACATCACCGGGCAGATTTCGATCCTCCGGTAGCCACTGGCGCACCCTGCCGGGACCTGCGTTATAGGCAGCGATCGCCAAGGGCAGTTGACCATTGAACTTGTCTTTAAGATAGGAGAGATAGGCGGCACCCAAGGTGATACTGGTAGTGGGATCATGCAGATTCATCGTCGTCAATCCCAGATCGGCCTTGCGATTGATCCAGCGCGCGGTGTTCGGCATGAGCTGCATCAATCCTTGCGCGCCCGGGCCTGAGCGTCCACCGTCGACTCCCAAGGAGTCGGAAATCGTGCCGCAAACCAGTGCGGATCGTCCTGTTTTTTCATCCGGGCAATGGCGATCGATACTCGGTCATGCCATTTTGATTGCTCGGCAAGCAGGGTCAACGCCGGAATCTGTTCGGGCGGTATTTCCTTGAGTGCAGACAGGAACGCCCGCCGGGCATCATCCGTCAACCCCGCCGCTTTCAGGTAAAAGGCAAGTTGTACGGTCGGGTTCTTTTCCACTGCACGGGTATTCATCGTTGGCAGCGGAGGGATTTTCGGCCACGGATAGGCAATTCCCAATCGATCGGCAGCGAGCAGTCCGTAGTAATCCGGGGTATGCACCAATGCCTGCCAACGCGCCTTGGCTTCCTGATTCTTGCCAAGTTCGGCATCTGCGCGCGCCAGCCAATACTGCCACTGTGGCGTTTGAGAAAGATCAACAGGCATGGCTTTAATAGCGACTTTCAGCCGCGCCCAATCCTGTACACGCAAAGCGGCACGAGCCGTCCAGGTGCGTGTTTCTTTATCTTGAACCGATGCGGGTAGAGCCATCAGCCAGTCATACGCTTGCGGCATACGGGTATAGGCCGCTTTCAGTGCGAAAACGCGCGCTATTTCGGCCTGTTCATCCGGATTGATTCGCCAAGAGTTAGGCAACTGCGCGAGCAAATCATGCGCGGCTTGAGGATCACTCCGCCCCAGCCACTTGAACGCCTGAATGAGCAACGCCTGTTCGTCGTGACCAGGATATGAATGATATCGTTGCAGCGCCTGTTGCAAGGTGCCTTGAGGGTCTTTATAAGCCTCATCCCAACGCTTGAAATAGGCATCCAAACCACTGATCTTCCGCGATGTACCAGCCCGAACCAAATACGAGGCAAAGCTTGGGTTGCCCGCAATCATCGACGCCTTAATTCGCTGCCGATAAAGATTTGGCGTCAGTTTGTCATGGGCCTGCAACCACTTGAAGATCGGGTCGCAATAAGATTGCTGGTTGCGGCCTTGCGCCCAGAATTGTTCAGCATCTTTGACCTGCTGAGCCGTCAACGTACCAAGCTCCAGTGCCGCTTGCCAACCCTGACAACTAAGCCGTAGATTGGATTTCAGCTCAGGAGCAACTGATAACAGTCGTTGATAGTCCGCAAACTGTTGTTGTCTGATCAGGCTATTCAACGTCTGACTTTTCAATTGCGCACTAAATACGTAATCCGGGTGCTTCTGCAGAAAGGCAATAACGGGCGCTGTGTCAGAGGTCGGCGAATCGAGCAGGAATCGAAAGCGAAGGTAGGTCGCCAACGGATTATCCTTCAGATCTGCGATCGCCGCATTCACGGCGGCAGAATCACCTTGCGCGATGGCCGCCATCCCGGCCAGAAAAGCAGGCGGCGGCGTCCAATCGGTAATGACATTAGGGCTGGCATGGTTGGTGGCTGGGCTTATAGTCGACACAGGCGCTTCGGCATCTGCATGAGCAGGTGCGAACACCATCGCAGTGAGCACCATGATCGGTAACAACAACCCTTTCCATTGAACGGAAAGGTTGCGCAATGATCGATCCAAATTCATCTTTATTTCTACCTGCTGCTGAGCCGCCTGAATAATGGCCAAGGTTGGCATTTGAACGGCCTGAGACCATAGTAACGAGATAATGGACAGAACGAAACGACACCTCGCCATCGAAACAGCTTCCCCCTATATCGGTCGATTTGCACCGACGCCTTCGGGCGCATTGCATCTGGGTTCTCTGGTAGCCGCACTCGGCAGT
>NCKC01000103.1 GCA_002282715.1 Halothiobacillus sp. 15-55-196
ATAGACCCGTCAGCAAATCGCGTCGAGACAGGAATTCGAGTTGTTCCTCGATTTCGGCCGAATTCTGTTGCTTCGGGGCGACAAACAATTGCAGGCAGGATTCGCCGTCGAAGGTAGCCTTGGATGAGGTAATAATGACCTTGATCCGATCCCCGCCCTCTGTCTCCAATTCAAACTCGTCACTGGCTTCCTCTTCCTTGAGAAACGCTTTGAGCCGCGCCGCGCTGTCGCCCACGGCCCGGTCCAGCAAGGGTTCGTCGATCAACTCTTCGAGCGAGTTAAAGCCCATCAGATTAAGATAAGCCTGGTTGGCGTAGATGTGCAGACCATCCTGAATGTAGGCCACTGCCTCGTTGGAACCGTCGATCAGTTTCTGGCAACGCAATTCGGCATTGGCCAGCTTTTTCTGGAAAAGCATCCTTTCCTGCTCGGTTATGGATGCGGCCACCTCCCGGACCAGCATAGGGATTAGTCGCGACTCGTGCGTCACAACCGCCGTGGCACCCAACTCGTACAACGGCAATACCTGGTCATCGTCATCCACATCGGCGATCACCAGTTTAGGGAGGCGATCAAAGATCGGGCGGTGGTTGTCTTCCAGCATGGTGTCGAGCAAGCTGCCCGAGTGGCTACCGAAGTCGACCAATACGACATCCAGTGCATTCTTTTCTGCCTGAGCCCGCGCCTCCTCGAAGGAAGTCGCGTGGAATACATTGGCCGCAAAACCGTGATTGCGAAGCTGGCTGCGCAGTGTCACCGCATCATTGATTTTGTTTGAAAGGTAAAGTATGGCAAATGCCCGTTGTTTGGCTACCTCACGCGTCAACACGGTGCGCCTCCATGATCAAAAAATCCTGCCCTGTCTGACAAACCGAGCCCAGAGCCAACCGTATTTCCGTCTCTTCCTGCATGACCAAAAGTTCCTGTGTTTCGACTGCAAGCGCAGTCGCGAGAATAATCCGTACCGGGACTGCCCGCTCATCCAACTGGACAATAACGGGCCAACTCTTGCTCCAACGCGTGTTTCCCGCCCGGTAATCACGCGCATAACTGGCGAATACGGTACCAGAAAAACGTTGTACGCCCATATCGATGGTTTTGTGCTCCGCGTCCATGTGGCGCACCCAGCGCACGATGCCGAGGGCCATCGCTGCGCCGGTCTTATCCTGCTCAGGCCATTCGGCCAGCAACAGGTCGTCAACCGCAGCATGACTGTTGGAGGACAGCCGCCAATGGAATCGAAACCCACTGGCAGAAAAATTGACCACATCCCAGGTACCCGGCTCGTTCAGCGGCTGATGATATCCATTACCACTTCGACCAGTACCGACACCGGCATCCCAGTCCACCTCCTCCTCCGAGCTTCTGGTCTGGATATCCATTTTGAAATCGGCCCCACCACTGATCGGCGCAACTTCCCCGCGAATCGGTTGTTCCAAGCCCTCCCAATCCAGCCCTGCAAGAGCAATGGTGCTTTCCTGGTGACCTTCTTTCTGGCTCAATCGCTCCAGACGATGATGAACGCTCAAAAAACCCAAGGTAATCAGGCAGGTCTGCTGTTTGCGTTGCCCCGGCACCGTCGACTGACCTTCTCGCTCGCCACGACCGACAAAGAAGAACTTCAAACGATCGAGCAGATGGTAGAGCCGCGACCGGCAAACAGAGGATAAACCAGCTGTCGTTTCAGGCTGATATAAACCACCCAGATCAAGGAAGATACCCGATTCTGTCAGGCCACCTCGGGTCGTCAATGCCAGATGAGGCATGATCTTTCCGGTCAGATCAATGAACCGACTGGTCGGCGTCGGTTTATCGCGTACCAGTTCAATCGCGCCGCCGACCTGAACCAGACAGGAATAACTATCTTCCATTTCTTCCCGGGTCAGCCCATAGGGGTTGACGACGGCAAGAGTCAACATGGCCACGTAATGCTGATAAATCGACTGCCAGCCCACCGGCTGCACTTCCTGCAATTCGCTACGCGCCAGTTCAACCAGCTGGTGCAAATCAACATACAGTGATTTGGGTACATCCACGTAAGACAAATAGCAATCCATGACGGTGCGGATCGCCCAATCGACACGATCCTGATGCGTACGAACGAGATATTCGTGACCGGAATCATTGTCGACACGCTCAGTGAGCGAGTTCAATTTCAGGTTCAGCATCAGTTGTGCGTAGCGGTACACACGAAGCAACGCATCAATCCGCAAACGACCCTTGTCG
>NCKC01000104.1 GCA_002282715.1 Halothiobacillus sp. 15-55-196
CCTGGTAGCGCTCAATGACTGCTGCATTGCGCTTGTCTTCCGGTGCGGCCTCGGTCATCTCGATCAGGCCACAACCGGCAATGGAAAAGCCCTGGCGCAGCACCTGCATGGTGCCTTGCTTTTCCAGCGCCTTGTCCAGCCTCGCCAACAGCACCTCAAGGGTCTTGGCCCCGTTCAGCCGTTCCAGCTTGTCCCACTTTTCCTGCTGGCCGCTGGTTTTGATCCAGCTTTCCAGGTCTTCGGGGTACACCGCCCGCTCGGTGTCGTAGAACTTGGAATCACCTAGCTTCCAGCCCTGTTCTACCAACCGGTCGATGATGTATTGCTGAAAGTGTTTTTCCTGATGTGCTGATGATTCCATTTATTGTTCTCCTCGCAAATCAATCTGGCCGGTGACAGCGGCGGTGATAAAGGCCGAGCGGCGCTCTTTGAGTAGGGTAATACTTTGCTCTGCCTTGCCAATCAACGCATCAATACGGGCGGTTTCGCGTTCGAGGGCGGCGGCGATGGTGGCTTGTTCTTCTGGGGGAGGAATGACACTTTTAAGCTTAACCAAGGCAGAAGCATTTATTGCCGGATAGCTCAGCCCCTCAGAATGAGCCTCAATAGACTGGATAAGAAGTTCATTAAGAATCATCCATTTAAGGAAGGATTGTTCCAACTGACGGGCACGAAGAACGGCAAACCCTGTTGAGAATATACAATCAGCATACTCATCAGTAACTGCGGCAACTGCCTTCAAGTATGTCCTAACCGTGGAAACGACTACATCCCCAGTAGATGCCTTGCGTCTGGCTCTGGACGGAGCATCCTCAAAAGCCATTTCCGTAGCTTGCTTGATGCCCTCCGTATATCCTACGGACGATATATCGACGTAACTAATGCGAGTTGATCCAGTGGTTGAATCTGACAAGGCATCATCATTGACTGAGGTTACTCGGCAAATGGGCTTCACCTCCCAGTGCTCCGGCACCTGCCCAATCCACTCAATGCCGGAATCCTTCATCTTCACGTTGGGGTCTAGCCCCTTGGTGACCGCATGGGTAATCAGCGCCTGACGCTTTTCCTTCAGCAGATCGATAAAGCGGGTTTTCTTCTGGATCAGCGCATCAATACGGGCGGTTTCGCGGTCGAGGGTGGCGGCGATGGAGGCTTGTTCGTCTGGTGGCGGCAGGGGGCATTCTAATGAACCAAGTTTGTCGCTTGTAAAATGGACAATCGTGTTTTTATTGCACAGAACATCTATCCACTCAGACGAGCGTAAGTGCTGCATCAAACGCATAACCCAACCAACACCATATTCGCCTTTCGAGCGGATACGATGGATGGAGTTCTGGAATATCATGTTTTTTTCAGGAGGCTGTTTAACAATTGCAGCGCGACAAACATCACCGCCCTCGCAAATTAAAAGGTCGCCTTCAGATACAGAAAACTGTTCTATATCCCTTGGTGATGCCCACATTTCTTTGATGTCAGACTCAACGATCCTTTCCCATTGAACGGTTTGCGCCCGATGGTATGGCACTTCTATATCTCGGTCAGAGACCGCAGCAGGCTGGATCATTTTCCCCAGTCTTGCATCGTAGTGATACTTTACTGGCGCAATCTTCCAATGCTCCGGCACCTGACCAATCCATTCAACGCCGGAATCCTTGTGCGCGGGATACGCTTTGTACTGGCTCATTCGCTGGCCACCTCTGCCAGTAGCGCGGCAATCTCGGCTTCCACCTGCTTCAGGTCTTGATCAATATCATGCAGCTTGCGCGGCGGCTGATACTGGTAGAAGAATCGGTTGAAGTTGATCTCGTAGCCAACACGACCCAGTTGACCATCCTTCGCATCGGTAAAGCTCTCGTCCAGATAAGCATCTGGCACATGAGGCAGCACTTCACGGGCGAAGTAGTCGTCAATGTCCTCCAGGTAAGGAACATTTTCGTGATCGGTCAAATCCGTATCCGGCACCAGGTTGCCGTTGGCATCCGTGACCGGCTCGGCTTCCGGGTCTTTGTGACCAAAGGCGTTGATCAGCGCGGCGATAAACGTCTTGTTGGCCTTGACCTTGAGCTGCTTGGCTTCGTCGGACTTGATCGCGTCCTTGGCAAAGGTTTCTGCCCAACCATAGGTCTGCGTTTGCCCGATCAGCGGCTTGAGGGCGTCGCGCCAGAATGCCTGATGCGCGTCAGAGAGCTT
>NCKC01000105.1 GCA_002282715.1 Halothiobacillus sp. 15-55-196
CTGTTTGGCTGCCGCTTTGGCCGCGCGTGCGGGAATCGGTTTTGTCTGCGGGGCAACGGAAGCGGGTTCTGAAGAAAATATATCCAGAACGGGATCGACAGCGGGGGCATCTTCAGCCTTTTTCTTGCGTTTGCGCGAGAACGGCGGCACATAATCTGTCTGCACGGTCGGGATTCGAGCAGGCTCGACACCAGCGGTTTGATCTGCATCTCGGCGATTGCTGATTAGCCGGGATACGAACATCATGCTCGAATCCACGCCTCGGCCAACAAGTTCGAACAGGGCGAGCCAGGACAATCCGGAAACGGCTGAGAACGCAATCATCACAAAAGCGATCATCAGGCCGGTCGCACCCAGTGCGCCCAGGTATCGGACCAACCCCGTTGCCAACACCTGACCTACAACCCCACCCGCTGAGCCGCTGGCGGCCAAACCACCAAGGATTTGCGGCGCGGGGTGATGGATGGCGGCGAGCACGCTGACGGCAAAGACCGTCAGCACGACACCGCTGATTTGAATTGCAAAGAAGACATTGACAAGACGGTCATCAGTCCGCAACCGAACAAACTGTCGCACGGCAAACATCAGCAACATCGGCGGCACGGCATAAGCACCGTATCCCAGCAGAAAACGCGAGAAATCAGCCAGCCAGGCTCCGACCAATCCGGCCGCATTATGCACCGCCGATCCTTGACCCGTGGTGGTGAAACCGGGGTCACTGGGCGAGTAGGTCCACAACGACATGCCGTAATATCCGACGAGCAAAACCAGTCCGAACAAGACCATGTCGGCCATCATTCTGCGGGGCTGGAACAACACCGTATTTTTAGCTGTATTCATTAAAAACCAGATTTAGTTTCAGTTGATTAAGGAACCTCTGATTGAATCCCTCGTGAGCCGAGTTGCTGATCCAAAAGCCTCAAAACGAGGCAGAGGCCGAAGGTCGTAGTTTGCGCTACGATGCCAAGGCCGATAACGAAGTGTTGCGGCTTTTGGGCTGCAACCCGCATGGGACGGTCTTTTGAGGGCGATTCGCTGTGTTGCGCCGCTCACGAATGGAATAACCATTCGTTTCGCACCGCGCCTTGCGACTCATCCCTCAAAAGACCGTCTCGGCCACGAAGGATTCAATCAGAGGTTCCTTGGCCAATAGCTCAAACTTTGGTTTAAAGATGTCGGCAGTATAACGGAATAAGACGAGCGGCAAAAACCGACCAGGAACTGTGATTTCGACGTGTAACCGATCGAACGGACAACACCCAACACTTGGCGAAGAATATCGACGTGAATCGGCTTATTTGACAATCCGCAGCCGGGAAGTCTTGCCCTTTTTGCCATCCGGGCGAGGTGGGGTCGGATCATCATCGGGCGGGCCATCCCCTTCATCCAAAGAGTCGGCATCCGATGACCTGTTATCCGAAACACGACGCAGTGTCTGAACCTTGCCCGTATCGGCAAGACTGAGCTTGGGCGCGCTGTCTTGAGCGTCATCATCATCCATGAATTCCTCATCCGGCTCCGGTGGGAACTGCGCCCCACTGCCGGAATCCCGATCGTAAATCCCGAAGACAGCCCGCATCGGCACAAAAATCGATTCCGCCTTGCCACCGAAACGCGCTTCAAAGGCGATTGCTGAACGATCCATCGTGAAGTAACGCACGGCGCTTGGGCTGATATTCAGATGAATCTGCCCATCTTCGACATGCGCTTGCGGCACCTGAACCCGAGAAACCGTGGCATCAACCACGATAATGGGCACATGCCCCTGATCGACCGTCCAGTCGTACAGGGCGCGGATCAGATACGGGCGTTTGGAAAGCATTGGCAAACCTTAATAGCGATCACGCATTTCACGTTCGACTTCGGTCAGACTCATCTGAAAGGTGGGCCGATCGAACATGCGTTTCATGTAATCGAGCACGGGTTTGGCGCTCGGTCCGGACAATTCGACGCCGTAGACGGGCAAACGCCACAGCAACGCGGACAGGGTCACATCGGTCAGGCTGTACTCATCGCTCATGAAAAACGGCTGGTGACCAAACGCCGGTGCCAATGCCAGCAGACCTTCGCGCAGTGTTTTGCGGGCACGGGCAACGGTTTTCTCGCCGCGCTCGAACTCGGGCAGCAGACCGTACCAGTCACGTTCGATGCTGTAGAGCGCGGTGCG
>NCKC01000106.1 GCA_002282715.1 Halothiobacillus sp. 15-55-196
CACCATCGTCGGCGAAGCTGGTGGGCGTTATCACATCAAGGATGCCGCTCAGGGGCGCGATTACTGGATGACGCCCGAGGCAGTTCGGGCCGAATCCAGTGGCTATTTTCTGATTCCAGCCAAGGCATCGGCGCACCCGCAGGCTAATCAGCCGATTCTGGCGCAAACCATGGGCAGTCCATGGCGTCGCGTTGCGCTGAGTGAGGCTGGCCGCATCTTTGGTGCGGGTATTACGCCGGGCAACAACCCGGACGACACCTCCAACGATGACCCTGATGTGGCTGGTTGTGGGGCGTGCGGCTCATCCGGCATGGCGCAATACAGCGTCAAGGCGATGTTGGTGAGTTTGAGCTTGCATGATACGCCGGTGGGTTATGCACCGCCCAAAGGTCCGGCTGTACCGTTCACCATTGTTTATAGCCAACGCGAAGCGAATCAACCGGCCAATTTTACCTTTGGCAACCTGGGGCAGAAATGGATCAGTAACTGGTTTGCCTACGTGCAAGACGATCCGACCTCGCCAGGCAACAGCGTGACCATTGCCTTGCGCGGCGGCGGTACCCGGCACTATGCGGGCTTCAACGCCACGACAGGTGCTTTTTCACCTGAAGAACGCACGGCGGCGCAACTGGTGAAAGTATCGGATTCGCCCGTCACCTATGAGCGCCGGATGCCCGATGGCAGCAAGGAAGTGTATGGTGCGTCGGACAACAGTACCTATTTCCCTCGGCGAATCTTCTTGACCCAGGTCGTCGATCCAACCGGCAATGCCGTGACTCTGGATTATGACAGCCAAATGCGGTTAACCACACTCACCGATGCGCTGGGCCAGAAGACCACCCTGACCTACAGCAATGCCCAGTATCCCCTGCAAGTGACAGAAATTACCGATCCTTTTGGTCGCGCGGCCAGCATTGCCTACGACAGCAGTGGACGGTTGATCGACATCACCGATGTGTTGGGTATGCACTCGCAGTTCACCTACGACGGCGGCACCTTCATCACCGCCATGACCACCCCCTATGGAACCACGCAATTTGCTTCAGGCGATAGCGGTACAACGCGTTGGCTGGAAATTACCGATCCCCAAGGGCGCAAAGAGCGGGTGGAATTCCGGCACAACGCACCGGGCATCCCGTTCAGCGACTCGCCCGTGCCCCAGGGCATCAACACATTCAACGCGTACATCAACTCCCGGGATACCTTCTTCTGGGATAAAACTGCCATGGAGCACGCCCCGGGGGACTATACCCAAGCACATATCTACCATTGGTTGCATAATGCTGCCCAACCGTACTACGGCTTGACAGCCGGTGTATTGGAAAGTGTCAAATCTCCGTTGGAACACCGAATCTGGTTCAACTATCCCAATCAGTCCTGGGCTGGTGCCAATGGCGGGTATGATAAACCCTCGGCCATTGCTCGTGTCCTGGCCGATGGCCGCACCCAACTGACGCGCATCAGCTATAACACCGAAGGTAATATCACTCAAACGGTCGATCCACTTGGCCGCACCGTGAATCTTATCTATGCGGCCAATGGCGTTGATGTGGTTGAGGTGACGCGTAACACGTCAGCGGGTGCTGATGTTCTGGCGCGTCTCACCTACAACGCACAGCATGAACCGCTGACCTACTCCGACGCCGCAGGGCAAACCACCGCCTACACCTACAACGGAGCCGGTCAACGAACCTCCATGACCGACCCTCTGGGGCAAGTGACGACGTATGTCTACGATGCCAAAGGTTACCTGCAAAAGGTTGTCAACGCCGATGGCAAAACCCGAAATAGCTATACTTACGACGGTTTTGGCCGCGTAGCGAGTAGCACCGACTCGGAAGGCCACACACTGCGTTATAGCTACGATGCGCTCAACCGTTTGACCACCGTTACCTATCCCGACGGCACGAGCCGAACCGTCACCTGGGACAAGCTCGATCCGGTCGCCACCACCGACCGTGAAGGCCGCACGACGACCTACGCCTACGACAGCGTGCGTGACCTGATCAGCAAAACCGACCCAATGAATCAAGTGACACAGTATGGTTATTACGCCAATGGCAAACTGGAAAGCCTGACCGATCCGAACGGCAATACCAGCACCTGGGCCCGCGACATCGAAGGGCGGGTATCGCGTGATTGAACGCAGTGATGCCCTGGGGCAAAACACGGCCTACAGCTACGCACTGGATGACCGACTCATCGGCATCGGCTACTCCAATGCCCTGCAACCCACCGCCGCTGTTCAATTCGGCTACGACGCCAGCTATCCCCGCCTGACTACCCGAACCGACGGGCAGGGTACAACCACCTATGGTTATTACCCGGCTGGCGTCCTGGGTGCCGGGCAATTGGCGAGCGAACAGGGGCAAAACCCCCATGACCGGATCCAATACACCTACAACGCCCTGGGTTTGCTGGCGAGCCAGACGGTAGATGGCGCAACCGAGCGCTACCAATACGACGCCTTGTCACGACAGACGGGCGACAGCAATGCGCTCGGTGATTTCACCACAGCCTATCTCGGTGAAACCAGCCAGCCTGTGAGCCAGACCATCAGCCGCAATGGTCAACCCGTGCCCTATCAAATTCAGTATCAGTATGAGAACAACCAGAACGATCGCCGCCTGA
>NCKC01000018.1 GCA_002282715.1 Halothiobacillus sp. 15-55-196
ACTGCACCTTGCCAGATTCTCTTTTGAGGAAAATTGACGAAATCGATCAACGGTGGCCTAGTCCGGCCCCCTGAAAAAAAGTTTTGATCAAGAAATCGAATCGGGCCACAATTTTGCCGATCTTCAATCGGCCTTGTTTTTCAACAGATCACGAATTTCGGTCAACAGCTGGACATCCGCCGGTGGTGCAACTGGTTCTGCCGGTTTAGCCTCAGGCTCAGGTCGCTTAAGTTTATTGATGACTTTCAATGCCATGAAAATGGCGAAGGCGACGATGGTGAAGTCCAGTGTGGTCTGAATGAATTCACCGTAGCGTATGGCGACTTCGGGCACCTTGTCGTGCGCAGCTTGGATGACGAAGCTTAATTTACTGAAATCCACACCACCGATGAGCACACCAATCGGAGGCATGATGATGTCGCTGACCAATGACGATACGATCTTCCCGAATGCAGCGCCAATGATGATGCCGACCGCCATATCAATCACGTTGCCTTTCATGGCAAATTCTTTGAATTCTTTTATCAGGGACATGTTTTTTTCCTTTTTACAATTGGGCGACATGGACAGGGTGGATTATGCCATGACCAATTTTTTTTCAAATCTTGTTCCGGTGGGATTAAGGTCTATATTTAGTGGCCGAGATGAGCAAGCAGCTTGGGTTAAGACTGCTTGGGCAGTGTATTCACAACCGAGTGCCTGTGGATGATCGGTATCTAATTAGTTGGGGTGATGAAGGATGAAATCAGGTCTGCTTTTGCTGTCCTCGTTAATTTTGGTTTTGAGTTTGGGCTGGTCTGGGGTTGTTTTTGCAGCATTAAAGGTTGGTGAGGCTGCACCATCGTTTAATTTACCTGATCAAAAAGGAGTCATGCATTCTCTTGCCGATTATCGGGGGAAGTGGTTGGTGCTTTATTTCTACCCCAAGGATGAGACACCGGGGTGTACGACCGAAGCCTGTACTTTCCGAGATGACATTGCCGCGATTCAGAGTATGGGCGCAGTGGTAGTCGGCATTAGCGAAGACAGCATTGATAGTCATGCACGGTTTGCAAAAAAATACCATCTCCCATTTACCCTGCTCGCAGATGACAATGGCGCGACGGCCCAAGAGTATGATTCTCTTTTTTCCATTCTCGGGTTGATGAAATTTGCCAAGCGGCATACATTCATCATCAGTCCGGATGGGCACTTGGCTGCGAAATTCATGGATGTGGATCCAGATGATCATAGTAAACAGATCATCGCCAAGCTAACGTCGTTGATTAGGAGCGCGTCAAAATAACCGGTCCTACGGCTACTACTTCGATTTATCAAGAATTTTTGTCGAATTCAGATTTGAGGCCTACATTTTCTGCATCAAAAATCACCTTGTATGGAATGGTTGAAGAAAATAAACGTTTGAAACGAGCTTGTGAGCCTATCAAGGCCTTTTAAGGGCACCTCTAAAAACCGTCACGAGCGGCCCGAGTGCAAGGAGGCCGGAGCGCAGCGACCGAGACATATCAAATAGATAGGCGAGGGAGCGAGCACCGCCCAACGCAGCAATCGGGTCGCGCAGTAGGTTTTTCGAGGTGCCGCAATGTATAATTTCTAAAGTTAATTGGTGTGGGTGCGGCATGAAAGATCACTCTTTGTTCACGCACATTTGGACTCAATCGCCCGTGTTCGAATCGGTCCTGCGAAGCGTTCAAATTGTTGCTGCGACCGAGGCAACTACCCTGATTCTTGGGGAATCAGGCACTGGTAAGGAACTGGTCGCGCGCGCATTGCATGACGGTTCTGGGCGTCGGGCTCGCCCTTATGTCCCAGTCAATTGCGCAAGCTTTTCTGAAGCCTTGGCAGAGTCGCAATTGTTTGGCCATAAGCGGGGCGCGTTTACCGGCGCTCTGTGTGATCATGTTGGTCAAATCCGTTCGGCTGATGGCGGGACACTCTTTCTTGATGAAATTGCCGAGTTGAGTTTGCCAGTGCAAGCCAAATTGCTTCGTTTTCTGGAGACGGGGGAGGTGATGGGGCTGGGTGGATCACAAAGCCGACGAGTCGATGTTCGTTTGGTGGCTGCGACACACCGGGATTTGCTTCAGATGGTTGAGCAGGGGCTATTTCGGGCTGATTTATTTTATCGTCTTCAGGTCGTACCCATAGAATTACCACCACTTAGGATGCGTCAGGGTGATATTGACTGGTTGCTGGCGCGGTTCATGAATGAGTTTGCCGAACGGTACACACTGCACTTGCCGCGACTCACTTCCAAGGCGCGTGGGGTGATCAGACGACACCCTTGGCCTGGTAACGTGCGTGAATTGCGAAATATGGCTGAACGCTTGGTTATCCTGCACTCGGGCAAATCTGTTGATGTAGAAAATCTCCCATATGAATTGCGCACTCCTGATTCAAAGGAAAACACCACTCGCCGGTTTCATCTGCCGGAAAATGGTGTTGATCTCGAAGCTATTGAGTCCGATTTGTTGCGCCAAGCGCTGCTGCGAACAGGTGGAAACAAGAGCAGAGCAGCACGATTATTGAACTTGTCTCGTGACACCTTCCTCTACCGGCTCAAAAAGCTTTCTATTCAGTAGGTGTTTTATCCCGACAAAAAAATGCCAATCGTTGGCTTTTTTATTGATCGGGCGCGCGCTCAATAAAAATATTTCTTTAATTCATTATTTTGTTATCGAACCTGTGTTCTGATTCGAGAATTGGCCGTGTAACCTGATCAAGGATTGAGCGGTTGGATAAATTGAATTCACCTAAGGCATGTAGCATGTAGCATGTAGCGTAACGGAACAGTTTGACTGCTCGCCTGCGAACCTCTGGCTAAATCAGAGGTTCCGTGCGGCATGGTGATGTGCTGCCATGAACGATCACGCAAGTGATTGTTCATGAGGAAAATCAAAAATGAAATTTTTTTTGAATTACGCCACCTGAAAACTCCAGGATGGAGTTATTAAGAGCTTCCCTGGTTTATTGATGAGGAAATTGAAATGACCGTGCCTATTGATCGCCGTTATGGCCCCACACATGAGTGGTATTTGCTGGAAAACGATCTGCTTGTTCTGGGTGTGACTGAGCATGGGCAGGAATTGCTGGGTGACGTTGTATTCGCTCAATTGCCTGAAGTCGGTTCAAAAGTTGAGCGCGGACAAGCCTGTGCCACACTGGAATCGGTAAAGGCCGCCTCGGATGTGATATGCCCGGTCGATGGTGTCGTCATCGCGATGAATACGGCGCTCTCCGACACACCGGAATTGATCAATGACGATCCATTCAATACAGGCTGGATTCTCCACATACGCCCATCAGGCGCTCCGGATGAGTGGATATCTGCGGAAGACTATCAGGCACAATTCGATTAAGGGGAGGGTCTGATGGCTTCTGAAAATCTGGGCCTCAAGCGCATCATGCTGGCCGCCAAATATTCTTGGCAAGGTTTCCGGGTGGCTTATCGCAAGGAAGAGGCGTTCCGGCAGGAAATTTGGCTGGCCGTGTTCGCGATTCCTTTGGGGCTCTACCTGGGACAATCCGGAATGGAGAGGGGAATGCTCGTTGGCTCGATTCTGCTAATTCTGATCGTCGAGCTTTTGAACACGGGTATTGAGAATGTGGTTGATCGCGTCGGGCTTGATCCACACAAACTATCCGGTCGTGCCAAGGACATGGGGTCCGCCGCGGTTTTTCTTTCTATTGTGATGGCCGCAGTGATCTGGGCGATTATTCTATGGCCCCAAGTGTTTGCGCGTTAGGGAAGCGCTGATTTATTCAGTGTGTCCCGCTTGGGGCAGGATGCCCCGACACGAGCAAAGACGTAAGTCTTAGATTCGTGAACGCCATCGCGGGCATGTACCGCGATGAGCGATCTGATTTGTTCCAAGGATGGAATAAGCCAGTATTTACTTAGGGAACCTCTGATTGAATCCTTCGTGGCCGAGACGGGCTTTTGAGGGATGAGTCGCAAGGCGCGGCGCGAAACGAATGGTTATTCCATTCGTGAGCCGGCCTCTGCCTCGTTTTGCGGCTTTTGGATCAGCAACTCGGCTCACGAGGGATTCAATCAGAGGTTCCTTAGGGAAGCGCTTATCAGTATCGCCTGCGGAACAGGTTAAAAACCATCAAGATAAATGGCCACGCAACAAGATTGCTTATTACCCGTATCATATTGTGTAAAAGCATGGTCAGGTCGGCAATGCCACCCTGCATCCAGAGAGACAACAGCAAGTAGACTGTGCTTAACCCAGCTATGAATAGTGCCTGTTGGACTGGGCCGGTAAAGAAAAGCATCTGCCTCAAACCGAGCACTACGGCCGCGCTTAGGGTGAACAAAAGTGCATTTGCCCCAAGTAACCCTACAGTTGCGACATCAAGAACCAGTCCTGATAACCAGGCGACGCCCAGCCCGACCGAATTGGGTTCACGGATACACCAGTACAGAACAGTCAGTAGCAGCCACTGGGGGGCGTAGTGCTGGTAAAGTGGCACGCTGGGCTCAATCGTCAGGATCAACGCCACCAGCAGGCTGAGCGGGATCATCACCCAGTTACTGCGCATGCGGCTTCTCCTGGCCGGGCTGTGACTGAGTCGCCGGGGGTGCGCTGAAACTTGGCGCAAGAAAGTCTGGCGCACGAGGCACAATATCTTGAGTCGATTCAATCAGACGCTGCGAAGGAATTGACACCACAGAAGCCTGCTCTGCCTTGCTATCGGGCGGCGGTGGGGCATCCGGCGGATCGGTCAGAACCAACACCTGGCTGATCCGATCAAGATCGGCAACGGGTCGGGCCGTTATGTTGACGAAAGCCTGACTGCGTTCATCCTGCACCTGGGTGACTCGAGCAACGGGATAACCTTGGGGAAATACGCCGTCCAGGCCCGAAGTGGTCAGCAGATCGCCGACTTTTACCTTGAAGCGTTCCGGAATGCGGCTCATGGTCAGGGTGTCGCGCGTATCGGTTCCCCTGACAATGCCAACGAAGCCGGTATCGCCGATGGCAACGGATAGGGCATAGTGGCGCGAGTCAATTTTCAGGACAACGGCGCCGGTCAATGAACTGCGGAGAATCTGACCCACGATACCCTGGCCGTCAATGACGGGCTGGCCCGGTTTTACGCCATCACGGATACCGCGGTTGATCGTGAATGTTCGCTGTTCGGGGTTGTCGTTCACGGCGATCAAACGAGCCAGCAAAACGTTGGGTACTTCCGTGCTCTGGCCATGCAGTAGTTTTCTGAGCTCGTTCAGTTGTTTTTGTAGATCAAAAAACTGCTGCATTTGCCCCTTGAGCAGTAGGTTCTCCTCTTCGAGCGCGCGTATCCTTTTGACCTGTTCTGTTTTGCTTTGAAGAAATAGGGAAAGATTTGTTCCCCAGACGGCAGGCGCATGCACAATTCGGGCAATGCCATCGGTCAGGCTGCCGATACCGCTATTGAGCTGTTTAACCCATGAGCTGCCCGCTCGATCCAGCGCCATTAGAAACACGGACAGCAATACCAGGACCAAAAGCCTGGTAATGCCTGGGCGATGTGACTCGAATAAGGTCACGAAAAGCCCGGAGAGCTATTCAGCGGCAAACAGCGAGCTGTGGCGCTGATCGATGAGTTCGAGCACTTTGCCACCGCCCCGTGCAACGCAGGTGAGCGGATCTTCGGCAATCACGACCGGTAGGCCGGTTTCTTCACGGATCAGTTTGTCGATATCGCGAAGCAGGGCACCGCCACCGGTGAGCACGATGCCGCGTTCGGCGATATCCGAACCGAGTTCCGGTGGTGTTTGTTCCAGTGCAGTGCGCACAGCCTGAACGATGCCGTAGAGGGGTTCATTCAGCGCTTCGAGGATTTCATTGCTGTTCAGCGTAAAGCTGCGCGGTACACCCTCAGCCAGATTGCGCCCCTTGACGTCGATTTCAAGCAGTTCCTTGCCAGGATAGGCTGAACCGATTTCTTTCTTGATCCGCTCAGCGGTGGCTTCACCGATCAGGATGCCATAGTGTCGACGTACAAACGCGATGATGCTTTCGTCGAATTTGTCGCCACCAATGCGTACCGAAGAGGAGTACACAATGCCGTCAAGTGAAATTACCCCAACTTCCGATGTGCCACCGCCGATATCGACCACCATCGAGCCTCGTGGCTCATCCACGTTGATGCCCGCACCAATGGCCGCAGCCATGGGTTCTTCAATGATATATGCCTTGCGGGCTCCGGCGCTCAAAACCGATTCGCGAATCGCACGGCGTTCAACCTGGGTTGCCCCGACGGGTACACAGACCAGAACGCGTGGGCTGGGGCGAAACCAATGACTGGAGTGCACTTTCTTGATGAAATGCTGGAGCATTTTTTCGGTGACGTGGAAGTCTGCGATTACGCCATCGCGCAGTGGACGCACGGCCTGAATGGATTTTGGGGTGCGTCCAACCATTTGCTTGGCTTCGAGACCATAGGCCTGTATGGCGGTTTGGCCTCCTTCGTTTCTCAGGGCGACGACCGAAGGTTCATCCAGTACGATTCCGCGACCACTGACGTAAATCAGGGTATTGGCCGTACCCAAATCGATGGAGAGGTCTGTTGAGAAGATGCCGCGGAAACGTTTGAGCATAAAATATACCGGTATAACTATATTAATAAGGTCGGAGCAATGGACGGTTCATTATCGTTCAAGGAGTTGATTATCATATGTTTTCGCCCATGGAAAGCGGCGTGAAATCATCGATTGGACCCTTGTCGGTTTTTGAAACTGTTTCGTCTGCATGACATCCGTGTAAAAAGAGGCAACACAATACCAATCTGTGTATTTTCCAGCAACCCATCATGCGGTTATTTGCGCCAATTTTGTGCTTGATTTGCCGGGACTGGTCTTTGTTTGGTCTTTTAAAGCGTGATCTGGTTCTGTCACGAGGCGTATTTCCATAAATGCGTGGGATCATCTGCCGTCTTGCAGCCAAAACAGGTTAAAATCATCTGATAATCGTACGTGTGTCCTGCCTGTTTTCTGGCGCATGTCCCGATGATCGTTAAAGCCACAGGAAATTGATATGTCGCTGAGCCCATCGCAACTGAAACACGTTGCGCATTTATCTCGCATCGCACTTGAAGAGTCGAAAATCCCTGCATTGGTGCAAGACCTCAACGCCATCTTGGCGTTCGCAGAACAACTCAAGGATGGTCGCCTGGATGACCTGGCCCCCATGGCCCATCCGCTGGATCAGCAGCAGCCGTTGCGTGCGGATGTCGTAAACGAAACCAATCAGCGCGACATTCTTCTGAAAGGAGCGCCTGCCACGGAACAAGGTTTGTTCCTGGTGCCCAAGGTGATTGAATAAGATCATTGCATCATGCGAAACGGTGATGCCGTTTCGCTGTGAGCCTCCTTCGCCTTGGTACCATGAGCCCGACGCGCTCTTGATGTTCAATATTTTTGAATGAGAAATACATTGTGTCTGATTATTTGCAATCGTTGAGTCATCTCCGGGCCGGTCTGGATTCCGGTATTTTTTCAGCCCGTGAACTGACTCAGTACTATCTTGATCGGGTGAATCGTTTTGATGGCGCACTCAATGCCTTCATCACCAAGACACCTGAACGCGCACTGGCCGCGGCGGACGAGGCCGATCAAAGGTTGGCTGCGGGTGAGCGCGCACCATTGCTGGGTATCCCTTATGCCCACAAGGATATTTTCTGTACCGCTGGCGTGCGCACGACCTGTGCCTCCAAAATGCTGGGTGATTGGGTCGCCCCTTACGACGCGACTGTTCACCAGAAACTCAATGCTGCTGGTGCCGTTCTGTTGGGCAAGACAAATATGGATGAGTTCGCCATGGGCTCATCGAATGAAAATTCGGCTTTCGGTGCGGTGAAAAACCCTTGGGATCATGCGGCGGTGCCGGGTGGGTCTTCCGGGGGTTCTGCCGCGGCCGTCGCCGCGCGGTTGGTTCCAGTGGCAACGGGAACGGATACAGGCGGTTCCATTCGTCAGCCGGCTGCGTATTGCGGCATCACCGGCATCAAGCCAACCTATGGCCGAGTTTCTCGCTTTGGGATGATTGCGTATGCCTCAAGTCTGGATCAAGGCGGTGTGTTGGCCGGTTCTGCCGAAGATTGTGCGCTGATGCTGCAAGCCATGGCGGGGCATGATCCGCGCGACTCCACTTCGGCGAACCAGCCCGTGCCGGATTATGTGACCGAGCTCGATCAACCGCTGGCCGGCTTGCGAGTGGGTGTGCCGCGTCAGTGGTTTACCGCCGGCCTGGATTCGGTCGTCGCGGCACGCATCGAGACAGCGATTGCCGAACTTGAATCCATGGGCGCGCAGCGGGTTGATATCGACCTGCCGGATGCCGAACTGGCGCTGGCTGCCTATTACCTGATCGCCCCCGCAGAAGCGTCGTCCAACCTCTCGCGTTTCGATGGTGTGCGTTTTGGGTACCGTTGTGCCGAGCCACGTGACTTGAATGATCTCTATGAACGTAGCCGTTCGGAAGGTTTTGGCGAAGAAGTGCAGCGGCGCATCCTGATTGGCACCTATGCGCTATCCGCCGGTTATTACGATGCGTTTTATGGCCGAGCGCAGAAGGCGCGGCGACAGATTGCGGCCAATTTTGAGGCTGCATTCAGAGACTGTGACGTGATTGCAGGCCCGGTTGCGCCCACGGTGGCGTTCGATCTGGGCGCGCACATGAGCGATCCGGCCACCATGTACCTCGAAGATATCTACACCATCCCGGTCAATCTGGCTGGTCTGCCGGGCATGTCTTTACCCGTCGGATTTTCCGGCAGACGCCCTGTCGGCATGCAGTTGATCGGTTCTCCTTTCACCGAAGGGCGATTGCTGGCCGTAGCGCATCAGTATCAGCAACGGACGGATTGGCATCAACAGATTCCTGCCCCCTATCAGGAGGGCGCAGCATGAGCAGCATGAACGGATGGGAAGTGGTCATCGGGCTTGAGATTCACGCGCAACTGGCCACGAAATCGAAAATATTTTCCGGCGCCTCGACCGCCTTCGGTGCCGAGCCGAATGTGCAGGCCTGTGCGGTTGATCTGGGCTTGCCGGGCGTATTACCCGTGCTGAATGCCGAGGCGGTGCGCATGGCCGCGTTGTTCGGCTTGGCGATCGGTGCGCATGTGGCGCCGGTGTCGAAGTTTGATCGCAAGAATTATTTCTATCCGGATTTGCCCAAGGGGTATCAGATCAGCCAGCTCGCGCAACCGATTGTCAGCGGCGGTTCGGTCACAATCACGACTGGTGCGGGCGAAAAGGCCGTCAACAAGACGATCAATCTCACCCGCGCGCATCTTGAAGAAGATGCGGGCAAGAGCCTGCATGAGGATTTTGCGGGCATGACCGGTATCGACTTGAATCGTGCGGGCACGCCGTTGATCGAAATCGTCTCCGAGCCGGAAATGCGTTCGGCCGCCGAAGCGGTGGCCTATGCCCGCAAGATTCATGCGATTGTGCAATACCTTGGGATTTGCGACGGCAACATGCAGGAGGGGTCATTCCGCGTGGATGCCAATGTCTCCGTGCGTCCGAAAGGTGAAACGAAGCTGGGTACGCGCACGGAAATCAAGAACGTGAACTCGTTCCGTTTCCTCGAACGGGCGATCGATTACGAGATCACCCGTCAGATTGAACTGATCGAGGATGGCGGTACGGTGCAGCAGCAAACACGGCTGTACGATCCCGACAAGGATGAGACCCGCATGATGCGCACCAAGGAAGCGGCGGACGATTACCGCTACTTCCCCGATCCGGACTTGCTGCCCGTCGTGATCGACCCGTCGCTTCTGGCCGAATGGAAAGCCAGCCTGCCGGAACTGCCGGATGCCAAGGCCGCCCGGTACCAAAGCGAATATGGGCTCTCACCCTATGATGCCGGCGTGCTCACCAGCGCGCGGGCGATCGCGACCTACTTCGAGCAGACCCTCAATGCCATGGGTTCGGCCACCGATGCCAAACTCTGCGCCAACTGGGTGACCGGCGCTTTGGCAGCCCAGCTCAATAAAGCGAACCTTGGAATCGAACAGAGCCCGGTATCGTCCGATGCATTGGCCGGGCTCTTGTTGCGCGTGGCGGACAATACCCTGTCGAACAAGCTCGCCAAGGAAGTATTCGATGCCATGTGGGCGGGCGAGGGCGATGCCGATTCGATTATCGATGCACGGGGCTTGAAGCAGATTACCGACAGCTCGGCGATCGAGGACATGGTTGATGGCATTCTGGCCGCCAATCCGGACAAAGTGGCCGAATACCGCAGCGGCAAGGACAAACTGTTCGGCTTCTTCGTCGGCCAGGTGATGAAAGCGGCCCAAGGGAAGGCGAATCCACAGCAGCTCAATGAAGTACTCAAAGCGCGGCTTGGTCCTTCGGAGGGTTCTTCATGAGTGAATCCCTGCCTGAGCGTTCGATACTGACGGCCGACCAGCTTTACCGCTTCGGTCTTGCCAACGGCAAGGTGCGGGGTGTTGCGGTCAGCCTCGATACGAGCTGGCGGACGGCTGGCGAACACCATGAATATCCCCCTGCGGTGGCACAGTTGCTGGGCCAATGTGTCGCTGCCGCCATGACGATGGTCGCCACCTTGAAGTTCGATGGCCGCCTGATTCTGCAATTCCGCGGTGAAGGGCCCGTTGCGCTACTCGTTGTGCAGGCGCGTTCGGATCTGAGTTACCGCGTGACGGCGCAGTGGTCTGAATCGCTGGTGGGCGACGTGTTGGATCAACCCATTCAGACGCTGTTCGGGGCAGGTCAGCTCGCGTTGACCATCGAACCGGATGAAGGCGTGCGTTACCAATCTCTGGTGCCGATAGAAGGCACACAGATCGCCGAAGCGCTGGAAGGTTATTTCAGGCAATCGGAGCAGTTGCCGACACGACTCGTGCTCAGTGCCGATTCCGAACGTGCCATGGGGCTCCTCATCCAGCAAGTGCCGGGCGAGGGCGGCACGCCGATGGTGCGCGCAGCCGCTGCCGATGCGGATTTTGATCACTTGTCGATCATGGTCGATACCTTGCTGACGCCTCAAGGCCGCATGGAATTTCAATCCACGGACATGCCGACCATCCTCTATCGTCTGTTTCATCAGGACGCGCTGGTGTTGACCCAACTGTCGGATGTTCGCTTCTTTTGTGGTTGCTCACGCGCGGGTGTCGGAGCCATGCTCCGCTCATTAGGCCGAGCAGAGTTGAACGCCGCACAGCGGGATGGCGACGAGAAGGGTTATGTGGCGGTGCGCTGCGAATTTTGTGGTACCAACTATCGGTTTGATGCGGTCGATGTGGAGCAATTATTGCTAGATGACTCGGTTAGTCCACCTGATTCCACACGGCACTAGGAATTCCTCATGAAGCAGATCGTGCATCCGGCCCCGGCAGATCGAATTGCGTATCTCGATGCGTTATTCGAAGAAGTCCGCATCAACATCCTGAACCGTCAGCACCCGATCAGCGGGCTGTTGCCAGCAAGCACGGCGGTCAATGCGCATGGCGATTACACCGATGCCTGGGTGCGGGATAACGTGTACAGCATTCTTGCCGCCTGGGGGTTGGGCATTGCCTATCGTCGCGTCGATAGCGCCGATGCCCGCGCCTATGAGCTGGAACAGGCCACCGTCAAAAACATGCGCGGTTTGTTGACCGCAATGATGCGGCAGTCTGATCGAGTGGAGCGATTCAAGCTACGTCAGCAACCTACCGACGCATTGCATGCCAAATACGATACCGCCACCGGATTGGCCGTGGTGGGTGATGATGCCTGGGGGCACCTGCAACTGGATGCGACTTCGTTGTTCGTGTTGATGTTGGTACAAATGACGCTCAGCGGGTTGAAAATCATCGCGACACACGATGAAGTTGATTTCATCCAGAATCTGGTCTGGTACTTGTCTCGTGCCTACGCCACACCGGACTTCGGCATCTGGGAGCGGGGGAACAAGATCAATCACGGCCAGCGTGAATTGAATGCCAGTTCGCTCGGCATGGTGCTGGCCGCGCTGGAAGCGGTGAACGGGTTCGATCTGTTCGGCGGTGATGGCGATGACCACAGCCGGGTGTTCGTGCTCGCCGATGATATCGCTCGTACCGAAATGACACTCAACGCCATTTTGCCGCGTGAATCCGGTTCCAAAGAAGTCGATGCGGCGCTGTTATCGATCGTGGGTTTTCCCGCATTCGCCGTGCGTGATCGGCATAAAGCCCAGGCCGTCGATACAGCCATTCGCCAGAAACTGACGGGCAGGTTCGGCTGTAAACGATTTTTGCGCGATGGTCATCAGACCGTGCTGGAAGATGAGCAGAAGCTGCACTACGAACCCGCGGAGCTCGAAACATTCGCCGGTATCGAATCCGAATGGCCACTGTTTTTCACCTACCAACTCATCAATCATCTGTTCGCCGGCAACCATGAAGCCGCAGAGGCCACAAACCGGCAACTGATGCGTGCCGCAGTCGAGCACGATGGCCTCTGGCTTCTACCTGAACTGTATTTTGTTTTGCCCGAAGATATCGAGGAAGAGCGACGTAATCCCGGCTCGACTGACCGTTCACCCAATGACAACCAACCGCTCGTTTGGGCTCAGAGTCTCTGGGTGCTTGGCCGTTTGCTGCTTTGCAGGGCGCTCGATGTCAGCGATCTTGATCCCATCAATCGTCGGCATCAATTACGCGGTCCGGAAACGACCCGGGCCGTTTCAGTTGCCCTGATCGCCGAAACGCCCGCTGTCGATTCGGCTTTGATAGAAATGGGTTCTGATCGGCATGCGCTTCTGGGCGAATCGAGGGTACGGATCGGATCGGTTCGTTCGCTGATTGAAAATCTCGTCGATCTGGGTGCGAACGAGCGCTTGGGCTTGAGTGGTCGCCCACGTCGGCGGATTCTGGCTTTGAGCACAGCCAAAGTCTATGAAATCGAAGGGCACCAATGGCTCATTGTTCCGCAACTATTTGATACCGATAAATTTTACCTGACCCAGGATTTAGCCATCCTTGTGCAGGAGCTGCGTTCAACCATTCAGTATCTGCATCAGTTCTGGCAACAACCGGGCAGACCCGTTCTGACCATCATGATCAGTGAGTGGATGCTCAAGTCACCGGATTTCGGTGTGTTGCTGAGTTTCCTCCGGGATGAAGTCATGCGTGGCGAGGTCTTCGGGGTGCCGGTGCATCTCGATCGGGTGGAAGCTCTTGTCTTGCGCAGTCATCGCATTCGCTTGCCCGGGAAAATCGAGCAGTGGTCTGTTCGCGTTCGAATGCGCGGTTTCAATCCTAACGTCATAGCCGAAACACACGAAAATGAATCTCCAAGCTGGACACCGGACGATTCCGATGCCAGGCTGGTCGAGCTGCTGCGTATACTCGCCTTACCTTATGAACGCCTGAAAATTGCCGAGGAACTTGCCAGTCGGCATAAGGATTTGGATATCGCAATCCCTGATTCAACGGGGCATTCCTGGGTGCTGCGTGAACTGGTTGAGGATGTGTTCCGCTTCGCGCAACAGATGCGAGCCTGGGGCGCGATGCGTAGAAGTGCCGAATTGCTGGATAAGGTCGATGCCTATCTGGACGTGTCATTGATGGATCTGCTGGTTCGACAGAAACGATTGGCGGTTGGGCGTTCCTATACCAGTAAGGCTTTGATTTCAGAACCGATACCCAATCTTGAGATTCTAAAACGTATCCGCCAGTTCTGTGGCGATGATCCACGCGAACGTATTCTCACTCAGGAGATGATCGTTCATCTGGGTGGTCTCATCCGCGCGGAACCTGATTTATTTGAAAATGTGATTACTCTGCGGATCGGCCCGCTGTTACAAACCCTGATTGCCCTGACCGCACGCGAAAAAGACCTGACACCAAGCGCAGCGTTTGATTGGCTGATGGAGCAGCCACCGAGTGTCATCAGTCGAAGACTGCGGTCCGCGCTGACTTGGCAAGGGGGCGCTTCGCGGCTGGAATCAATCCGTCTGGCCGGTGGTTCCGTCCGTTTCGATGGTCTGACATTTCAAGCCAAGGATGATCCCAAATCGACGGCAGCCGACTGGTTGCAGTGGCGTATGGTCGAGGGCGCGATCGGTCGCCTGCCGGACGCTTTCTACAGTGGCGTATGGGCATTGTTGGCGCATACGCCGGCGTTGATCATCGGGGATCGCTACAACCCGCGCAACACCTTGGACAGCGCATTGTTCCGCAGTCAGTCCACTGCCGGAGAGAAGAATTTCGCCCTGACTGTCGAGCATATTCTCAATCGCATTGCCGCACCGGAATACCGTCATCTTGTCATTGAGGCGCTTGAGGCACTGATGCTGGTGACGCAGAAAAATCCCGGGCTGAAATTGCAAGATGCCCTGATTATCGATGTGCTGATTGGTCATGCGGTTCGATTGGCCTGGTGTCGTGGTCAGCAGGGTGAACATGCCCGTTACGACGAAGTGCGTGACCAGGCCTGGAGCGCGTTTTATCAGCTACCGCCGCATCAGGTGGCTTACTATGTCACCGAAGCGCTTGAAACATTGTTGGGTATGGCGGATGCTCCGGAAGTTGGCGCTGTGGAGGTTGACTGATGATTTTAGCTGGCGATATCGGTGGCACCAAGACGCTATTGGCGTTGTTCGAAGAAGAGCGTGGGCGCATTCTTTTTCAGAAACGCTTCGAGAGCGCTATCGCCGATCGATTCGACAAATTGCTCGCTGATTTTCTGGCCGAAGTCGAGCGTTCAGCCCTGGTCAAGGAGGCAATTAACGCTGCGGGCTTCGGTATCGCAGGCCCGGTGACGGGCGAGCCGGGCAGCCAGAAAGTTCAGGCAACCAATCTGCCCTGGCAAATGGACAGCCGAACGATTTCACATCAACTCGGGGGCGTTCCGGTCGTATTCGCCAATGATTTGGTCGTGAGCGGCACGGCGGCCATTGCCAGCAAACCCGCCTACCGTGTTGCGCTCAATCCATCTGCGATGGAAACGACGGGGCACGCCGCCGTTATTGCCGCTGGCACCGGCCTCGGCGAGGCATTGTTTTATTATGATGGCGTCACACACCATCCCATGCCTACCGAAGGCGGTCACACCGATTTTGCGCCCAATGATGCACTTGAATCCGAACTTTGGGCGTATTTGCGCCGCCACCATAATGGACACGTGAGTTATGAACGTATTTTATGTGGGCGGGGGTTTTATCATTTATATGGCTTTGTGCGCGATCAAGGTTTAGCGCCGGAGTCTCCGCACATGGTTGAAAAATTTGCACAGGTCAGTGATCCCAGCGCACTGATCACGCAGCAAGCGGTCGCGGGCAGCGACGCCATCAGCGTGCGGGCCTGTCAACTGTTCGCCCGTATTTATGGCGCCGAAGCGGGTAATCTGGCACTGAAATCCTTGCCCTTCGGAGGCGTTTTTGTTGCCGGGGCCATCGCCGGACACATTCTGCCGTTCTTGCAGCAGGAATTCATGCGTGGATTCCTGGATAAAGGCCGTTTCTCCGGGCTGCTGCAACAAATCCCCGTGTGGGTGGTCAGCGATCCCGAGCTTGCACTGAAAGGTGCGGCCGTGCTGGCCTTGAAGCTACGCAAGTCAACTTGATGAGCCGGAACTCATAACATGCGCAATCGTTTACACGGCCTTTATGTCATTACCGATACGGTACAATTCAAACGGGAAGCCCTCGTGCGTGTTGTCGCTGAAGCGATTGCCGGTGGTGCCCGCATCGTTCAGTACCGCGACAAGTCCGACGACTCAGAACGGCGTCTGGCTGAGGCTTCGGCACTTCGTACGCTGACACTCGAACACGAGGTGTTGTTCCTGATCAATGATGATCTCGATCTGGCCGAGGCGGTGGCCGCCGATGGTGTGCACCTGGGACGAGAGGATGGCGCGATCGAAGCGGCCCGGGCACGATTGGGCACCGAGGCCGTCATCGGTGCATCGTGCTACAACTCCCTTGAACTGGCGGGTGATGCAGTGCAGGCGGGAGCGGATTACGTGGCCTTCGGTGCATTTTTCCCCAGCAGAACCAAGCCTGATGCCGCGGTCGCCTCAATGGCGTTATTGATTGAGGCCAAGCAGAAATTGAATGTGCCGATCTGCGCCATCGGTGGCATTACCAGGGACTCGGCACCTGAATTGATCAGCGCGGGTGCCGATATGCTGGCAGTGATTTCTGCCGTATTTTCTGCAACCGATATTGAAGCAGCCGCCCGTGATTTTTCCACGCTATGGCCATCAGCTGTTTAATCCGTATTGTTCCGATGGTCTCATACAGCAGAGAAGCTCGAAAAACCCGTCATTCCCGCGTAGGCGGGAATCCATGGCCTTGATTTTTCTGGGTTCCCGCTTTCGCGGGAACGACGAATCTTGGGTGTTTCGAGGTGCTCGGCAGTCAGATTGTATTGTGGCCAAAATCACCTTAGGAGTTAAGTATGTCGAGCAACGAAAGCCTGTTTACTGCCGCCCAAAAGCACATCCCCGGCGGGGTCAATTCCCCGGTACGCGCCTTCCGTTCCGTCGGCGGTTCGCCTGTTTTTGTCAAGAAGGCGGCCGGTGCCTATTTCTGGGACGAGAACGACAAGCGATATATCGATTACGTCGGTTCGTGGGGGCCGATGATCCTCGGGCATGCGCATCCTGCTGTGATTGAAGCGGTTCGTGCCGCAGCGCTCAATGGCTTGTCCTACGGTGCGCCGACCGTGGCCGAGACCCACATGGCCGACAAGATCTGCGAAATCATGCCTTCCATCGAGATGGTGCGACTGACCTCGTCCGGCACCGAGGCGACCATGAGTGCCATTCGATTGGCCCGAGGCTTCACCGGACGGGATCGGATCGTGAAATTCGAAGGCAATTATCACGGTCATTCCGATTCATTGCTGGTCAAAGCAGGTTCCGGTGCCCTCACGTTTGGTGTGCCGAGTTCGCCCGGCGTGCCAAAGGCACTGGCAGAGCTGACGATCACGCTCGAATACAACAACATCGAGCAGGTGCGTGAAACTTTTGCCGAGATGGGTGATGACATTGCCGCGATCATTGTCGAACCGGTGGCCGGTAACATGAACTGCATCCCGCCCGTGCCGGGTTTCCTCGAAGGTTTGCGTGCCGTATGCGACGAGTATGGCGCCGTGCTGATTTTCGATGAAGTGATGACGGGCTTTCGCGTCGCGCTGGGCGGGGTTCAATCAAAGGTCAACATCACGCCGGATCTGACGACTTTGGGCAAAATCATCGGCGGTGGCATGCCGGTGGGGGCATTTGGCGGCAAGCGCGAGATCATGTCGCACATCTCACCGCTCGGGCCGGTATATCAGGCGGGTACGTTATCGGGCAACCCGGTTGCAATGGCAGCCGGGCTCGTCACGCTCGAATTGCTGCAGGAACCGGGGTTCCACGAGCGCCTGACGGCCAAGACAACGATGCTGTGTGAGGGTTTGAACAAGGCCGCGGCGGCGGCGGGTGTGCCTGTTATCACGCAACAAGCGGGCGGGATGTTCGGTCTGTTTTTCACGCAGGAAAAATCAGTGACGAGTTTTGCCGCGGCAACACACTGTGATACGGATGCCTTCAATCGGTTCTTCCACGGCATGTTGGACGCGGGCGTGTATTTCGCACCATCTGCCTATGAAGCGGGTTTTGTCTCGCAGGCGCACACCGAGGCAGATATCGAAGAAACGATTCACCAGGCCGAACAGGTGTTGCGTGCGCTGTAATTCATTATTCCCCAATTATTCTTTTATCTGGAACTGACTATGTGCGGAATTGTGGCGGCCATTGCCCAACGACCGGTTTGGCCTATCCTCATTGAAGGGTTACGCCGTCTTGAATATCGTGGGTATGATTCAGCCGGCCTTGCCGTGCTTGATCCAGCCGGTGGGTTGAGTTCGGCGCGTGCCGTAGGCAAGGTTCAGGCCTTGTGCGATCAGATCGGTGATCAAGGGCTTCCCGGTTTCTCAGGCATTGCGCACACGCGATGGGCAACACACGGGGTGCCCGCCGAACGCAACGCCCATCCGCATATCGCTTCAAAGCGTGTGGCTGTGGTGCATAACGGCATCATCGAAAACCATGCGGCTTTGCGTGAGCAGATGGTGGCAGAAGGCCGGATATTCAGCTCGGATACAGATACCGAAGTGGTCGCCCATCTGCTCGATCACTACCTCGTGGCGGGGCACACACCGCAAAAGGCCTTTGAGCTGACGCTTGATCGGTTGCACGGTGCCTTTGCGCTCGCGATCCTGATCAAGGATGCACCGAACCGGATTTTCGTGGCCCGTCAAGGCAGCCCGCTGGTTATCGGTGTCGGGATCGGTGAATTGTTTGCCGCCTCCGATGCCTTGGCTCTGTTGCCTGTAACTCAACGATTCATCTATCTAAAGGAAGGCGACCGGGCGGTTCTTTCCTGCGATCATCTCGAAGTGACTGATCGCACGGGGCAGGCTGTAGAGCGACCGACCGTGGAGTCGGCACAGCGGGCAGACAGCGCGGGGCGCGGTGGTTACAAGCATTTCATGCTCAAGGAAATCCACGAGCAACCGCGCGCTATTGCCGATACACTCGAAGGCCGGATCAGTGAAGGGCGCGTGCTGCCTGCCGCGTTCGGCGTGAATGCCGAGGCGGTGTTCAGAACAATCAAGCGCATCCAGATCGTCGCCTGTGGCACGAGTTACCACGCGGGCATGGTGGCACGGTACTGGTTTGAAGATATTCTTCAGTTACCCGCCGCCGTCGAGGTGTCTTCAGAGTTTCATTACCGCAATCCCGTTCTGGAAGAGGGAACGTTGCTGGTCATGCTCTCGCAGTCCGGTGAAACGGCAGACACCTTGGCCGCCTTGCGCATGGTGCGGGTGCGCCGTCCTCAAATGCCCATTCTGGCCATTTGCAATGCACCGGAATCATCCCTGGTACGCGAATCCGATCTCGTATTGATGACCCATGCCGGTCCTGAAATTTCGGTCGCGTCAACCAAGGCCTTTTCGACCCAGCTGGTGGCCTTGGCCTTGCTGATGCTTTCCATCGGACGTATCAGGGCTATCTTGAGTGAGCAAGACGAGCGCCGAATCGTGGCAGGTCTTGAGAAAATCCCGAATCTTGCTCTTGCCGCGCTGCAACACGATGAGGCCATCATGGCCTTGGCCGAGCGCTTGGTCGATAAGCAGCATGCCCTTTTCCTTGGGCGTGGCGTGATGTTCCCTATCGCGTTGGAAGGTGCGTTGAAGCTTAAAGAAATCAGCTATATACACGCGGAAGGTTATCCAGCGGGTGAGCTCAAGCACGGACCGTTGGCCCTGATCGACGAGAATATGCCGGTGATCACCGTTGCCCCCCAGAACGACCTGCTCGACAAACTCAAATCGAACATGTCGGAAGTCGCCGCGCGGGGTGCGGAGTTGTTCGTTTTTGCGGATGAACGATCTGGTCTTCGAACCGAAGAGCGCCTGCATGTATTGCCGGTCACATCAAACGTCGGCAGGATATCCGCGCCGATCATTTTCAATTTGCCGCTGCAGTTATTGGCTTATCATGTCGCCGTGTTGAAAGGTACCGATGTGGATCAGCCACGCAATCTTGCCAAATCGGTCACAGTGGAATGAGTTAATTTCATGGATTCTGTTTATGGGCACCTCGAAAACCTACTGAATGCGAAGCTGGCGGCAGCCCGCTGTCCGATTGCGGCGTCGCGTGCTCGTTCGCGCCTCGCCTATCTACTTGATATGTCTCGTTGCTCACTGAACGCGAAGCTGGCGCAAGCCCGCGGCTCCTTGCACTCGAACATGCTCGTGACGGTTTTTTTGAGGTACCCTTATGAGTGATCGTCGATTTTACGCGGCTAAAAAAGCGCTTGAACAGAACGTACATCAACAAGATGTGCTGGAAGATGCCGACTTCGAGCCCAGCAAGACCGAGCGCAAGCGTGAGGCGCATGCCGCCCGCGATCTCGGCGCTGAGCTTTGTGCATTGAGCGATGCGCAACTGGCGGCTTTCCCGCTGGCCGATTCGTTGCTGGCGGCCATTGGTGAGTCGCGGAATATCCATGCACACGGCGCCCGCAAACGCCATCTTCAATACATCGGCAAGCTCATGCGCCAGCACGATGTGGCCGCCATTGAGGCCGAGTTGAACCGGATCGATCCGGATGCACCCCAAAATATTCGTTTGCAGCATGAGAGCGAGCGGTGGCGCGAACGTTTATTGTCGGACGATGCCGCTGCGGTGACGGAATTCATTTCAAGCCATCCCCAGGTGGATATACAGGCCTTGCGGCAGTTGTTGCGTCAGGTCGCCAAGGAGCGGGCAGAGCAGAAACCGCCCCGGTATTTCCGCGAACTGTTTCGTCTGGTGCGGGATACCTTAAATGAGATGGACACGCAGGCCGACGGGCACGGTGCCTGACTAAAAATTACCAAGAGAAGCTGATAGATGAAGATTACGATTTTTGGCACGGGGTATGTGGGGCTGGTCACGGGCGCGTGTCTGGCAGAAGTTGGGCATGACGTTCTGTGTGTCGATGTCGACGAAAGCAAGATTGAGCGATTGAAGCAGGGGATTATCCCGATTTTTGAGCCGGGGCTCGAACCCATCGTGCGGGATAATTTCAATCAGGGGCGTCTGCATTTCACGACCAGTGCGCGTGAGGCGGTCGAATTTGGTGACGTGCAGTTCATCGCCGTTGGCACACCGCCGGATGAGGATGGTTCCGCCGATCTGCAATATGTTCGCGCAGTGGCCCGTTCCATCGGCGAGGTGATGACCACGACAAAGATTGTTGTCAATAAGTCTACAGTGCCTGTTGGTACGGGTGACAAGGTTCGCGAAGAAATCAGCACGGCGCTTGCCGAACGTGGCTTGTCCATCGACTTCGATGTCGTATCTAATCCTGAGTTTCTCAAGGAAGGTGCAGCGGTCAATGATTTCATGAAGCCGGACCGGATCATCATCGGCACCACAAACCCCGCGAGTGAAAAGCGGATGCGCGAACTGTACGCCCCGTTCAACCGCAACCATGATCGAATGATCGTGATGGATTTGCGTTCGGCCGAACTGACGAAATATGCGGCGAACGCCATGCTGGCAACCAAGATCAGCTTCATGAATGAGTTGGCTAATCTCGCGGAACGCCTGGGTGCCGACATCGAGCAGGTGCGGATCGGGATCGGTTCAGATCCACGCATCGGCTACCACTTCATCTATCCCGGTTGCGGTTATGGTGGCTCATGCTTTCCCAAGGATGTTCAGGCGCTGCACCGCACCGCCCGTGACGTTGGCTACAACGCCGAACTGCTCGCTGCGGTCGAGTCGGTCAATGACCGGCAGAAAGTCAGGTTGTTCGATCTGATCGTGCGCCATTACGGCGGGCAAGAGGCATTGGCTGGCAAAACCTTCGCATTGTGGGGCCTGGCATTCAAGCCGAATACCGATGACATGCGCGCCGCGCCGGCTCGCGAGGTGATGGCCGCCTTGTGGGCAGCCGGTGCCAAAGTTCAGGCTTATGATCCGGAGGCCATGGAAGAAACCCAGCGTATCTACGGCCAACGAGATGATCTGCTTTTGTGTGGCACACGTGACTCAGCCTTGAAAGGGGCCGATGCCCTGATTGTCTGTACAGAATGGAAGGCGTTCCGTGCGCCGGATTTCGCATTGATGGGCAGTGCGCTCAAGGAAAAGCTGATCTTCGATGGACGCAATGTCTATGATCCCAAGCGCTTGGCTGAAGATAATTGGCTTTATTACGGCATTGGTCGTGGCTTGAGTATTTCAGCGCGCTGAATCGACTTCGTCGGATGTCATGTCTGAGGTTTTTGCGTCACATCGGCTAAATGACGCGCGGCCTGGGCGCGGATGAGGGCACGTTCTTCCATCGATTTGCGTTGCAGGTTCTTGACCTGCAGGGCAAGACGGGGGTGCCGGGCAAAGCGCTTTTCGTGTCGGTCCAGAAAAGCCCAGTACAGGGTCGTGACCGGGCAGGCCTTCGCACCCACCGCCTCCTTGGGATTGAACGGGCAGTGCTGGCAATAATTGCTCATCCGATCGATATAGCTGCCACTGGCGATATAGGGCTTGGATGCCATGATCCCGCCATCGGCGAACTGGCTCATGCCGATCACATTCGGTATTTCAACCCATTCCACCGCGTCGACGTAGACGGCCAGGTACCACTCGTGCACAGCCTGAGGTCGAACGCCTGCGAGCAAGCAATACAAACCGGTGACCATCAACCGTTGAATATGGTGGGCGTAACCCGTACGTAAAGTCTGGCCGATTGTCTGGCCAAGACAGTGGGCCGGTGTGTCGCCCGTCCAGAAAAAATCCGGTAAATCATGCCGGGCGTCCAATGCATTCATGTCGAGCCATTGATCGCCAAAATGGGCATAAAGCCCGCGGACATATTCCCGCCAGCCCAGTATCTGCCGGATGAATCCCTCCGCCGCGGCCAGTGGCACTTGCCCCTGATGATAAGCCGCTTCGGCGGCACGACACACGGTAGCCGGATCGATAAGCTTGAGGTTGAGGGCGGCTGAGAGTCTGCTGTGATATAGCCAGGGCTCATCCGTCCACATCGCGTCCTGATAGTGACCGAACAGCGGCAGTCGATGGGTGATGAAGTCTGCGAGGGCGGCTTCGGCCTGCTCTGGCGTGACCGGCCAGTCGAACCCGTCCAATGCGCCCGGGTGCTCCGGAAAGTGGCGCTCTACGGTTTCGATGACCTGTTGGGTGATGGCATCGGCTGGAAAGCCGAGAGGCGTGGGCAATAAGCCAGGCCCGCGGGCATCAAAGGCCGCACGATTCTGAGCATCGAAATTCCATGTGCCGCCGATGGGCTGGTCATCCGCCATCAACAGACCGGTCTGCTGGCGAAGCTGGCGGTACCAATACTCCAGTCGCAAGGATTTTCGGCCCCTTGCCCAGTCTGAAAACTGGTTTTCGCTGGCAATAAAATGTCGGTCGGGATAGATTTTCCAAGGCACTTTATGGCTATCACAAGTGGCTTTCATTGAATGATTCAGGCGTTCGGCACCGGCCGATACCCAGATAACCTGCTGCGGTAGATGCGCCACGATGGCCGCGGCAAGGGCATCGGCCAACTGCCCATGGGGATGCGAACCGATCTGGGCGTAACGAACCGTTATACCTTCGCTTCTCAGGGTCGCGGCAAAATGTCGCATGGCACTGAAAAACAGGGCAATCCGCTTTTTGTGCGACCAGACAAGGGCGGCCTCACCGGTTGACTCGGCCATGAATACCTCATCCTCGGCGGGATCGAGCCCATCGAAAACCGCGCTGTTGCGGTTGAGTTGATCTCCCAGAACGACAATGAGTTGGCGCACGATTTTTACCTTAGCGTTGTTCGGGCTGCACCGACTTTGTCAGTGCTCGGCACCGATCGGAACAATATTTCAGGTTGGGCCAATCCCGTGCCCATTTCTTGCGCCACGTGAAGGGACGCTGGCAATGACAACAGGTTTTTTGGGGCAGTAGGTGCTTGTCATTCGACCTTCGTTTGATTGCATTCTCGGGCATCGGGCACCTCGAACCATTAGCCATTGTTCGATTTGATTAGTGGGACGTTGTCAATGAAAGCCAGCATCAAGGCCGCTGCGGAGTCGCCGCTCAAGGTGTATGGATCAAAGGTATCCGTGCCACTGTATTCATAGAAAGTGGCTTTGTTGATTGATCCCTCACCGAGATAGCCCATGTTCCAGTCCGCGAATTGGCGTTTGATGATTTCCCGATAGTCCAGCAACACGGGGGCAGTGTGCCGAGGGTCCTGGCTGATCCGTGCAAAGCGCTCGTTGACGGCCATGCGCTCACCTTCAAGCCATTGCAGGAAAAACCCCGAATTGAACATCAACAAACCGGATACGCCCCGGGGTTTGTTGTTGCGTTGCGAGGTGGCCAGAATATCCTTGATGGCGCGATAATCTAAATCGGGCGCGAGCCTGGAAACGTAGATGAGACGAACAAGCATGGATTTCTCCTATCATTTCAAAGTTGTACTAGACTTATACAATATTTATTCAACCAGTGCATGAATTGTTTGGTCGGGTACCGGTGCGCAAGCGACCAGAAAAACCTGAGAAAGAAATCACGATGAATGAGTGTGAGTAGTTCAGGCTCAACAAGCTACAATACGGTCTTGTTCAGTGATATTGAGTCAATGTGAATGAAAGCGCCTGAATTGTTATCTCCCGCCGGTACGCTCAAATCGATGCGTTACGCCTTTGCCTACGGTGCCGACGCCGTTTATGCGGGGCTGCCTCGGTACAGCCTGCGGGTGCGTAACAATGATTTTCTTGAAGACAATCTGCGCATCGGTATTGATGAAGCGCATGCGGCGGGCAAGAAATTTTTCATGACGGTGAATTTGTCGCCACATAACGCCAAGCTCCGAACATTCATCAAGGACATGACACCGCTGGTTGAGATGCAGCCGGATGCGTTCATCATGGCCGACCCCGGCCTGATCATGATGGTGCGCCAGAGGTGGCCGGATCTGCCGATCCATCTTTCCGTACAGGCCAATACCGTCAACTGGGCGACGGTGCAGTTCTGGAAAAACGCGGGTATTTCGCGTGTGATTCTCTCGCGTGAACTCTCTTTAGAGGAGATCAGCGAGATTCGTGATCGTTGCCCGGATATGGATCTGGAAGTTTTCGTTCACGGCGCACTTTGCATCGCCTATTCGGGTCGTTGCCTGCTTTCGGGCTACTTCAACCATCGTGATCCGAATCAGGGCACCTGCACCAATGCCTGCCGCTGGGAATACAAAACCGAGGTCGCGACAGAAGATGTCTCCGGTGTCTATCGCCCGGCAGAATCGTCGATCATCCCACTCGATGCCGTGGGTGGTGCCACGGCCATGGAAGGCTTCGATTTCTCGGGTGCAGAACAAGCATTCGGCCCGACGGGCAGCGATAACCGCCATCCCAAGGCCAACGATGTGTACTTCATCGAAGAGCCGAATCGACCGGGCGAATTGATGCCGATCGAAGAAGATGAGCACGGCACGTATATCCTCAACTCACGTGATTTGCGTGCGGTGGAACATGTCCAGGCGCTGACGCGAATCGGTGTGGATTGCCTCAAGATCGAGGGCCGGACCAAATCGCACTATTACGTGGCGCGAACCGCGCAGGTCTATCGCCAAGCGATCGATGATGCGGTGGCCGGTCGCCCCTTCGACCCGAATCTGATTGCCGAACTCGATAACCTCGCTCATCGCGGTTATACCGACGGATTCTTCGAACGGCATCACACCAAGGAATACCAGAACTATATCGAGGGCGTTTCCAAACACCGCGAGCAGCAGTTCGTAGGCGAGATCACCTCGGTGCAGGGCGATTGGGCCGAGGTGGATATCAAGAACAAGTTGGCCGTTGGTGATTCAGTAACCTTTATGCTGCCCGACGGGAACCGCATCGAGCAACTGGCCGATATGCAAACCTTGGAGGGTGCCGCCATGACCGAAGCGCCGGGTGGTGGCTACAAGGTTCGCCTCAAATTGCCGGAGGGCGCCGGGGCATTTGGCGACCGCTTGAAATATGGTCTGATTGCCAAACATCTGAACGGCTGATTTCATGCCGATTCTGAATCGTTATCTGTTGCGCGAGGCGAGTGTGGCCACCCTTGGGGTGACCATGATCGTGATGCTCATTATGCTGGCGAACCTGCTTGCTCGTTCACTTTCTGCGGCAGCGGACGGTACGTTGCCCTCAAGCCTGATCCCCGCGATGATGGGTTTCAACGCCGTCAAGCTGTTGATCTATGTGTTGCCGGTGGGGTTGTTCATCGGTTTGATGTTCGCCCTGGGGCGGATGAGTCGGGATTCGGAGCTGACTGTCCTTCGTGCTTGCGGCTATGGGCCCCGGCATCTAAGCCAGGCCATCCTCTGGCTGGCTATACCAGTCAGCCTGTTGACGGCCAGTATCTCGCTGACCGGTTACCCGGCACTGCAGCAGGTTCAGTCGCGGATGATCGACGCCGCACGCGGTCAACAAGTGGTCAATCAACTGCCGGTTGGCCGTTTTATCGAAGATCCGTCCGGTAGAGCGGTGCTTTATATCGGGGGTAAGTCCGGTAATGGTTATTCGGATATCTTCGCGTTCAATGAACCCACGAATGGAAAAAATGCCCGCCAAAAGCCGGGCGTTGAAATGGCACCCTTCGGTAAATTGATGACGGACTCTGCCGGGCATCGATATGTGGTGCTGGAACAGGGTCGAAGAATTCAGGGGGTAGCGGGTGAGCAGGACTGGTCTGTAATTGACTATCAAACCCATGAAATTCTTGTGCCGGGGCAGGCGGACACGGAAAACACTCAGGAAAACAGGAAATCATCCCTGCAGCTGCTGCATTCGAATTTGCCCGGCGATCAGGCCGAATTCTATTACCGCCTTTCGCAAGCGCTGACTGTACTTGTGCTTGCCTTGATTGCCGTTCCTCTGGCTCAAGCCAAACCCAGATCGGGCCGGTATGGCCGACTCTTCTGGGCCTTTCTTCTCTATGCCTTGTATTTCAATTTGATTGCCCTGATGGAGAACGTCATCAAGCACGCTGAGCTTACGTTGTGGCAGGGGCTGATCTTGACGCACGGGGCATTCATTCTTTTGTGGCTTTGGCTGCTCTGGTGGATGAGTGGTGGTTCGCGGCGACTGTGGCAACGGCAACGCCTGTTCCGGAGACGACATGGGTACGCTTGATCGTTATCTGATTCGAGCGATTGTTGTCGGCGGCTTGGCTTCCACTGCCGCGTTCGCATTGTTGATTATCGTATTCGGCGCCATCGATGAATTACCGAAGGTCAATGCAACCTACAGTGCGATAGATGCCCTGTCCTTCGTGCTGTTGACCACACCGGGCTATCTCTACGATTTTTATCCGGCGGCGGTGCTCGTCGGCGGCCTGCTCAGTCTGGGTAATCTGGCGGCACACTCGGAGCTCACCGTGATGCGGTGTTCCGGGATGTCGATGTTCCGTCTCGCGCGTCCCGTCTTGCTCGGTGCCACGATTCTTGCCTTGCTTGGTATGTTGATGGGCGAGACGGTCGGAGCCTGGGGGCAGGAAAAAGCCAATCAGACGCGGGCGGAAGCGCAGGGAACCGGCGTCAGCATGAATCTCAAGTCCGGTTTGTGGTTGCGCGATGGGGAGCGTTTCATCAATGTGGGTCAGGCCATCGTCGGCGGGCGTTTGAATCACGTGCGCGTGTTCACGGTCAATGCGCAAAGCCAGCCTGTTCAGCTATTGTCGGCGCGTTATGCGACCAGCGAAGGCGGGGATTTATGGCGTCTGTACGATGTGAAAGAATCCACGCTCGACACGACTGTTCCCGGAAACAGCGTCAAGGTGAGAACCGCCCCCGTGCAGGAGCACGTGCGATTGTTCTCGCAGAAAATCCTGAATATTGCCGTGCTCAATCCACGGCATATGAACATTCTGCAACTTCAATCCTATGTGGACTATCTGCATAAAAACAAGTTGGACGCCTCCGCCTATTCATCCGCACTTTGGGCGCGGGTGTTTGCGCCCATTTCCGTGCTGGTGATGCTGTTTGTGGCCTTGCCTTTTGTGTTTGCGCCGCAACGTGGCGGTGGCGCCGGGCGCTGGTTGTTTATCGCCATTGTGCTCGGCGTCGTTTACCTCACCCTGGTACAGATTGTTTCGGCGTTTGCACCGGTGTACGGCGTGGGTCACCCGCTTGTCCCGTTTTTGAGTGCAGCGGTGCCGCCCGTGCTGTTTGCACTCTTGGGTGTATTTGCGCTGCGGCGATTCAATCCTGCGCGCCGGACGGCGCTGCCGACAAGTTAACCCTGCGGCATAAAATAATGAGGATGTCATGAGTCTAGATGAGTTTGACCACGGCCCTGCGAATAATGAAAGCGGCACCGATGGTTTCGAGCGCCGGTCGATCGCTGAATTTTCCGAACAGGCCTATCTTAACTACGCGATGTATGTGATTCTCGATCGCGCGTTGCCGAGTGTTTGTGATGGCCTCAAACCCGTGCAGCGCCGCATCGTCTATGCCATGAGTGAACTGGGACTGACGGCGGCATCCAAACACAAGAAATCGGCGCGAACGGTCGGTGATGTGATCGGCAAGTTCCATCCGCATGGCGATTCGGCCTGTTATGAAGCGATGGTGCTGATGGCGCAACCGTTTTCGTATCGTTATCCGCTGATCGATGGTCAGGGCAACTTCGGTTCACCGGACGATCCCAAATCCTTTGCCGCCATGCGCTACACCGAATCCCGGCTCACGGCCTACGCCCATAGCTTATTGGCCGAAGCGGAGCAGGGCACGGTCGATTGGCAACCCAACTTCGATGGCACGCTGGAAGAACCCACGCTGCTGCCTGCGCGTTTGCCGAATGTATTGCTCAATGGCGGCATGGGCATTGCCGTGGGCTTGTCCACCGATATTCCGCCGCACAACCTGCGCGAAGTCGTCGCGGCCACCATCGCGTTGCTGGACGCGCCCGATAGCACTGTGGACGACCTCTGTCGCCATCTGCGCGGCCCGGATTTCCCCACCGAGGCGGAAATCATCACGCCACCGGAAGACATCATCCAGATGTACCGCACCGGCACGGGTTCGGTTCGTCAGCGGGCGCGCTATGAAGTCGAACAGGGTGAAATTATCATCACGGCGCTGCCGTTTCAGGTGTCGGGAAGCAAGATTCTCGAACAGATCGCCGCCCAGATGAATGCCAAAAAACTGCCCTTGGTGACGGATCTTCGCGACGAATCCGACCACGAGGCGCCCACCCGCCTGGTGATCATTCCGCGCAGCCGACAGGTGGATACCGAAGCATTGATGGCGCATCTGTTTGCCACCACCGATCTTGAAAAGAGCTATCGCGTGAACATGAACGTGATCGCGCTCGATGGCCGTCCCAGAGTGATGAATCTCAAAGATCTGTTGACCGAATGGTTGCAGTTCCGCCGTCAGACGCTGACCCGCCGCATCAAGTGGCGTCTGGCGAAGGTGGAGAACCGGTTGGAGATTCTCGCCGGCCTTCTGATTGCCTTCCTCAATATCGATGAAGTCATCGCCGTCATTCGCGAAGCCGACGAACCCAAGGCCGAATTGATTGCCCGATTCGCTCTCACCGAGCGTCAGGCCGAGGCGATTTTGGAAATCCGCTTGCGGCAACTGGCCAAACTCGAAGAAATCGCGATCAAGAAAGAGCAGGGTGAGTTGGTGGCCGAAGCAGAGGTTCTGCGCGGCTTGCTGGCCGATGAATCCCGCTTGCGCAATCTGCTGCGCGACGAACTGCAGGAAGATGCCCAAAAATACGGCGATGCGCGGCGTTCGCGTTTGGTCACACGCGGTGCAGCACAGGCATTGGCCGAAACGGCCCTCATTTCCAGTGAACCGGTCACCGTCGTGTTGAGCAAGAATGGCTGGATTCGTGCCGCAAAGGGGCATGATGTCGATCCGATTGCGTTGTCCTACAAGGCAGGGGATGGGTATCTCGCCCACATGAACGGCAAATCCACGCAGTCGGTCATCCTATTCGACGATACCGGCCGCGCCTACACGCTGGCTGCGCATAGCCTCCCGTCTGCGCGAGGGCAGGGCGAGCCATTGACCGGGCGGCTCAGCCCGCCGACCGGCGCGCAATTTATTCAAATGGTGATGGCCGATGATCAGGATGCCGTTTTGTTATGGCAAAGTGGCGGTTACGGCTTCATCACGCCGTTTGAGGAACTGCTCAGTCGCCAGCGTGCCGGTAAGGTGATCGTGAGTCTGCAAGACGGTGCCACACTCGGTGCGCCGATTCGCTTGAACGATACGACCCTGCGCATTGCCTTCGCATCCAGTGATGGTCACGTGCTGATCCTCGAACGTGCCGACATTCCCCAACTGGGCAAGGGCCGCGGCAACAAGCTGATGGGGCTGAAATCCGGGGCGACATTAATTGCCGCCTGTGCCTTGGTCGAAGGCGAATCGCTCAAGGTTCAATCCGGTGCGCGGAGCGTGACCCTGCGTGGTGTCGACTTTGAAAACTACGGTGGTGCGCGCGCCAGTCGTGGTCGCATCCTGCCGCGCGGATTCCAGCGCGTCGACGCCCTTTCCCCAGCTCAGGAATAATAATCAAAATGGCCGCGCCCGCCCTGTCGCACATGCTGGATGAGTTGATTGCCACGCCGTCGGTGAGCAGTGTGATGCCTCAGTTCGATATGGGAAATCGGGCGTTGATCGATCGATTGGCCGGTTGGTTGGAATCGGCCGGATTCAGCGTCGAAATCCTGCTGCTGGAAGGCCATATCGACAAAGCCAATCTGATCGCCACGCTGGGCACCGGTGATGATGGCCTGATCCTCGCGGGGCATACCGATACGGTGCCGTGGGATGACAAGCGTTGGCAGCATGATCCATTCCGCTGGACGGTCGATCAGGGGCGGGGTTACGGTCTCGGCAGCGCCGACATGAAAAGCTTTCTGGCTCTGGCGATTGAAGCGGCACGCGGATTGAAACCGGAAGATCTGCTTCATCCGCTCATTATCGTTGCCACCGCCGATGAAGAAAGCACCATGGACGGCGCGCGGCTGTTGGCTCGGCTCAGGCGCCCTAAGGCGAAGTACTGCGTCATCGGTGAACCGACCGATCTCACCCCGGTACATATGCACAAGGGCGTGATGATGGAGTCGTTGACCGTTACCGGCCGCAGCGGGCATTCAAGCAACCCGCAAATGGGCCGCAACGCCATCGACGGCATGACGCGCGTGCTTGCCGATCTGTCCAATTGGCGCGAATCACTCAAGCAGCAGAGCAACCCGGCCTTTCTCGTGCCCTATGCCACCCTGAATTTCGGACATATTTGCGGCGGGGATAACCCGAACCGGATTTGCCCGCAGTGCGTCCTGAATTTCGATTTGCGACCCTTGCCCGGTATGAGTGGACCTGAATTGCGCCAGGAGCTACGGGAGCGGATTGCCCGTGTGCTGGATGACACGGATCTCGATTTCGAAATGACGTCGCTAATGTCCGGCATCGAGCCTTTTTCCAGCGGCGATGACTCGGTCTTGGCGCGGGAATTGGCGGAAATCAGCGGCAAAGCGCCCATTACCGTGGCGTTTGGCACCGAGGCGCCATTCTTCAAGGAACTGGGTTGCGATACGGTCGTGTTCGGTCCGGGCCGAATCGATCAGGCGCACCAGCCGGACGAGTACATCGAGTTATCGGCTTTGGACGATACCGTCAGGATGTTGCGCCGCTTGATTCACCGCTGCTGTACGGTAGGCTGATTTTTATTTTGGCAGGGCTGTAGCGGGCGTTTCACTTGTCAAATCCAGCACCAAACGAGCCAGATGCGCCAAGGCACCGGGTTCGCCCAGATGTTGTGGAATTTCTGCCAGTGCCGTGATTTGGCTCGCTCGGCTTTCAGTTCCGAGCATCAACTCATTGATTTCATTTGTGATGACTTCCGGCGACGCGGCGCTCTGGATCAATTCGGGAAATGCATTCCGGTTCAAGACGATATTGGGCAGGCCGATGCGTTCGATATGCACGAGATGCTTTGCCAGCCAGTACGTGATCGGGTGCGTTTTGTACACGATGACCATCGGTGTGCCGATCAACGCCGCTTCGAGCGTGGCCGTGCCCGAGGCAATGATGAGCGCGTCGCTTGCGGCCATGACTTCTCTGGCGTGACCATTGACCAAGGAAAGTTTGGCACGCAGATCCGGCGAGATGGCGCACTTCGCCAATTCCTGCTCAAACCAAACCGGATCAATGGAGTCGGCGATGGGCAGGGCGAACAACCAATCCGGATGCGCCCTCAGCAAGCGCTGTGCCGAGGCAAGCTGAGTGCACAGTAAGCGGCTGATTTCGCTGCGACGACTGCCGGGCAGCAGGCCGATCAGCTTGGCTGCGGGTTCGATTTCGAATGTCTGCCGAGCTGCGGCCTGCACAAGGTTTCGGGTGGTGTCGGTTTTGCAGGATTCAGGCCGGATCATGTCGCGCAACGGGTGCCCGACATGGGTTGTCGGCAGTCCGTACCGGGTAAACAAGGGCACTTCAAAATCAAATAAAACGGCCAGATGATCCGCGACATCGGCGAATTTTTCTGCCCGCTTCGGACGCCAGGCCCATACCTGCGGTGCGACAAAAAACAATACCTTGATGCCGTGCGCACGAGCGGCTTTCGCCAGCCGCTGATTGAATTCCTGAAAATCAATGGCGATCACAATATCGGGTTTGAATACAATCATGGCATCGATCAGGGTGTTCAACGCCTGTTTGAGTTGCCCGTAATGACGGAGCACTTCAACCAGACCCATGACGGAAACGGTGTTCAAATCAACAACCGTATCGATGCCGGCAGCACGGCTTTGCGTCCCGCCCAGACCTTGGGCAACGCTGCCTCGACGCAGTGTACTCAACCGCTGGAAAAGTTCGGCGGCATAATGGTCGCCGGAAGCTTCGCCCGCAGCGAAAAACAAACGCAGAGGCCGCGAATCGGATGGCGTAGTGGAGTCGGTCATGGTCGGGCTATGGATGGGTCAAAAGAAAAAATAAGAGAACAGTATGCCGCAATTGCCTTTGTTTGAGATGCAGCCAGCCGGATTAATCTATGCGGGCGTGGACGAGGCCGGACGAGGCCCGCTGGCTGGCCCCGTTGTTGCCGCCGCCGTCGTTTTGTATCCGGATGATCCGATCATTGGCGTGAACGATTCGAAAAAACTGACCGAACGACAACGCGACAAATGGTTCGATGAAATAACCCGTCGCGCGCAAGCCTTCGCCATTGCCAAAGCGACGGTCCAGGAAATCGATTCGATGAATATTCTCCAGGCATCGCTGCTGGCCATGCGCCGTGCCGTGATGGAAGTTGAAGCCCGTATGCGCTCTCAGGATTGGAAACTGGAGCGTATTCATGTCGATGGCAACCAGTGTCCCAAGATGGACAATATGGAATGTCATGCCCTGGTGGGTGGCGATGGCCGTGACGCGGCGATTGCCAGCGCCTCGATTCTGGCAAAAGTAACCAGAGATCGACTTATGCTCGACATGGACAGGCAATATCCACAATACGAGTTTGCCAGACACAAGGGCTATCCCACGGCGCGGCATCGAGCCTTACTCATAGAGTTTGGTGCCTGCCCAGAACATCGCTCTGGTTTTGCCCCCGTTAAAGCAGTTTTGAAACGAATGAAATCTGCTTTCTGATGAGCGTTTTTGAGGGCGGTCGAAGTGATTTTGAACTCCTGTAATTAAATTTTGTCACTAATAATAAGCCGATAAATTTTTATTTGGCCTTGGTATAAATGAGCGAGGTGGTTATGGAAACGTTGAAAAATAAACCCCATGTCATTGTTCTAGGTGGCAATTTTGCTGGATTGGGCAGCGCGCAGAAAATTCGACAATATGCAGGCGATGCAGTTCAAATTACCGTAGTAGATCGTAAGGACTATTTGTTATTTGTGCCGAATATTCCGGCCGATGTGTTTGAGAACAGAAATCCGGCCATGCATCAGCGCATGGAATTGCGCGACGTGCTTGCCCACGATCAAATCAATTTCATCCAGGCCGAGGTGAGCGCCATTGATGTTGATTCCGAGATGGTGCACATCACGCCCAACGAACGTCCGGGCGCTGCTGCTGTGACGTTGAGTTACGACTATCTGGTGGTCGCCTTGGGTAATCGTTTGGCTTTTGAAGACATTGAAGGCTTTGCCGAGTTTGGCGATAGCGTCAGTGACCTTTATCTGGGTGAGCAATTACGCCAGAAATTGCACTTTGGTGGCTACAAGGGTGGACCGATAGCCATCGGCTCCGCGCGTTTTCATCAAGGAGACGGTGCCAAGGGGCTGGAACCTTATCCCGGTGGCAGCATCCCCGATGCGCTCGCCGCCTGTGAAGGCCCACCGGTTGAAGTCATGATGGCCGCTGCACACTATTTGGCAGAGACCAAACAGGGGGACCCGAGCAAAATCACCGTATTCACGCCCGCCGAACTGATTGCCGAAGATGCGGGTGAGACGGTCGTCAAGCAGTTGCTCGATCTGGCGACCCAGATGGGCTTTAACTATCTCAACAACACGCAAGACATCAAGCGGATTACCAAAGATGGCATCGAGTTTGCCGACGGCCGATCTGTGGAAGCGGAACTGAAAATCATCTTCCCGGACTGGAAGGCGCATGAGTTTATGCGTGGTTTGCCGATCAGCGATAGCGAAGGGTTTGTCGTCACCGATTTGCTGATGCGCAACCCCAAGTACAAAAACGTGTTCGCCGCCGGGGATGCCGCTGCAGTGACCATGCCGAAACTTGGGGCAATCGGCCATCAGGAATGCGAGATCGTCGGCTTGCAGATCGCCAAAGATCTGGGTCGATTGTCACCCGAACAAGCGGACAAGCCGTTGCAACCGGTGGTGTATTGCATCGGTGATATGGGCGGCGGCAAAGCCTTCTATATTCGCTCGAATACCTGGTTTGGCGGTGTTGAGGCAGTGCTCAAAATGGGCCATGTGCCGTACATGCTCAAGATGCAATACCGGACCCTCTTCATGCACAACAAGGGGAAAGTGCCTTCTTGGGGGCTTGATTTTGCTGAAATGGCCGTTGAGCACCATATTCCCAAGTAAACGTCGATCGGGCGTTGTTGCGACCCAACCCGCAGGTGGTTTTCTACCGGCGGGTTTTTTATTTGGCCGTCCAGGAATCACGCAAAGTCACGGTGCGGTTGAACACCGGTTTCACCGTGCTGTGATCATGTTGGTCGGCAACAAAATAGCCATTGCGTTCCCATTGAAAACGCGATTCCGGTGCGCAGGTGGCGAGTGAGGGTTCGATCATTCCAATCTGAACCCGTTTGGCGTCCGGGTTGATGTCGTCGAGGAAATCCCGTTCCATGTCTTCGGGGTCTTCCGGGCGCCGGGCGCCGGGCGCGGGCACGCTGAACAAGCGGTCGTAGATGCGCACTTCGGCTTCTACGGCGTCATGGCAGGATAACCAATGGATGTTGCCTTTGACTTTGCGTGATTCCGATCCGGGCGTACCTGACTTGGTATCAGGATCGTACTCGGCATACACACAGGTGACCCGGCCGTCCTCATCCGCATCGAAACCGGTACATTTGATGATGTAGCCGTAACGCAAGCGAACCTCGGCACCGGGTGTCAGGCGGAAGAACTTTTTCGGCGGCTCGACCATGAAATCTTCACGCTCGATCCAGAGTTCACGAGATAACAGAATATCGCGCTTGCCCAATTCGCTGTGATGCGGATGATTCGGCGCGTGGCAAACTTCCGTTTGCCCTTCCGGGTAATTGGTCAGCACCAGCTTGAGCGGGTCGAGCACGGCCACGCGGCGCTCGGCGTGCTCATTCAGATCTTCACGCATACAGTCTTCCAGCACGCTGTAATCGATCAGACTATCCGATTTGGATACGCCGATCCGATCGGCAAACAGTTTGAAGCCTTCCGGGGTAAACCCCCGCCGACGCGCGCCTTTGAGGGTCGGCAGGCGAGGGTCATCCCAACCATCCACGTGACCGCCGGTCACCAACTGGATCAGCTTGCGCTTGGAGAGCACCACATACGTGAGGTTCAAACGTGAGAACTCGATCTGCTGCGGCAGGGGCGGGGTAAATTCACCCAGTTCAGCCAGGCGCGCCAAAAACCAGTCATAGAGCGGCCGGTGATCGGTAAATTCCAGGGTGCACAGTGAATGCGTGATGCCTTCGATCGCATCCGAGACGCAATGCGCAAAATCGTACATCGGATAGATGCACCAACCATCGCTGGTACGATGATGATGCGCGTGGCGGATACGATAAATCGCCGGATCACGCATGTTCATGTTGGGCGAAGCCATGTCGATCTTCGCGCGAAGGATATGGCTGCCGTCAGGGAAATCACCTGCCCGCATGGCTCGGAACAGATGCAGGTTTTCTTCGATGCTGCGATCACGGAACGGGCTGTTCTGGCCCGGCTGGGTCAGGGTGCCGCGCGTGTTGCGCATCTGCTCGGCATCCTGCGAGTCCACATAGGCCAGTCCGGCCTCGATCAACAATTCAGCGCAGTGATACAGGCGTTCGAAATAGTCCGAGGCATAAAACACGCGCGACGCCGGATCAAAACCAAGCCAGGCAACATCTTCACGAATGGCATCGACATATTCGGTTTCTTCTTTCGTCGGATTGGTGTCATCAAAACGCAGATTACAAGCGCTTTGCGGACACTCGGCGCGATAGTCTTCGGCTAGGCCGAAGTTCAGGAAAATACTCTTGGCATGACCAAAATGCAGGAATCCGTTGGGTTCGGGCGGAAAACGGGTAGCGACCTTCGCACCGTAGGTTTGTTTGGCGCAGTCTTCATCGATGCGGGCGCGGATGAAATGGCTTGATGGTGCATTATCGGTCATGGTAGAACGGCTTATCCGAATGTGAAGAGAACGAATCCTGTATTGTAAGGATTTTACGTGTCGAAAGGTGAACGGAGATTCATTAGTGCGGGACCATATTGCTTGTGCTGCCCGAAACAAAGACGGGTGCCGAACGATAGATATAGATAATAAAAGACTTCGGAATATGCCATTTGCGCCTGTTTGCGCAATTGACTAAGGTTAATTGATAAATTATTTTGAGTTCGACGAAACCACAGGAGTAGAACGTCATGGCTAAGAAAAAAATCACCGCTGAAACGACAGCAAGTGACGGCATTCATATCGGTATCAGTGAAAAGGATCGTTTAGCGATTGCAGAAGGTTTGAGCCGACTTCTCGCCGATTCCTACAGTCTTTTTTTGATGACCCACAACTTTCATTGGAACGTCACCGGGCCGCAGTTTAATAGCTTGCATCTAATGTTCGAGACACAGTACACCGAACTTTTTGCCGCCGTTGATGAAGTTGCCGAGCGTATTCGATCGCTGGGTGCCTTCGCCCCCGCATCGTTCACCCGATTCTCGGAATTGTCATCGTTTACGATCCCGGATGAAAATTTGGCTGCGAACGATATGATCACCCATCTGGTCAAAGGGCAGGAAGCCGTGGTCCGCACGGCACGTGGCGTGTTCCCCGTTGCCGAAGCGGCGAGTGACGAGCCAACGCTTGATTTGCTGACGCGTCGAATGGAGTTGCACGAGAAAAATGCCTGGATGCTCCGCTCACTCTTGGCCTGACCACCGCGCCGTTCGTCTCAAACGACCTCGATATTGGTGAATCATCACTGTTCGAAGTCGTTAGCTTCAGTTAAAAACCCGCATAAAGCGGGGTTTTTTATCCACCTATTGAGATGATCATGGCTTTGATATTCGAACATGATTTCGTATCGGACAAACAATTGATTTTGCGCATCCGAACGACACGTCCGATTGTACAGAGGTTCCTTCATTCGCTGATTGCGGCCTGGGCGAAAAAAACCCGCAAAAGAGACTCCATGCGGGTTTAATTATTTTTTTATAGTCTTTCAAGAGTCAGAAAGATAGTAAGTTGGTGCTAGGAGATCCCTCGCATCACTAGCAATAATGCTGGTTTTGATGGTTGTATTTGAAAGTTACCGTCAGAGTTACCGTCATTCGAGTAAGGCTGATTCTATCCATGAGACTTGCCAATCTAGCATCATCAAGGTGACGCCCCGTTTCTTGTAAGCCAAGACTCAGGTACGGCAGACGACTGTTGGTGGATTGATCCATGGCTATCATCGCAAACCACCAAACAGGTAGAACCCTCAGAACCGGCAGCCACGGGGGCTTGGTCGGAATGAGGAAGCAACCCCCTGAGCGTCAGCGAACGGGGGCGAAGGGAGCGTTAGCGACCGAAGGGTTGAATTCGGCGCAAGCCGAATTACACCTTGCTCTCTACCTACGAGGACAAGAGCCACCCCTAACCGCCTTTGCAGCAAGCTGCTTGGTATATTGGGCGGGCGTCAGCCCACCGAGTGCTCTCTTCGGTCTTTCCTCGTTGTACTCACGGGCCCATGTGCGGATGATTACCCGGGCATGGTTGAGGCTGACGAACCAGTGCTCGTTGAGGCATTCGTCGCGTAGCCGTCCATTGAAGGATTCGATGTAGGCATTCTGGTTGGGCTTGCCCGGTTCGATCAGACGTAGGGCGATGCCGTGGCGATGCGCCCAGGTCAGCATGGCCCGGCCGGTAAATTCCTTGCCATTGTCCGTCCGGATGATCGATGGTCTGCCGCGGATCGCACAGACCTCGTCCAGCAGCCGCACCAGGTGGTCGCCACCGATCGCATGCGCCGGGATCACGGCCACCGCCTCGTGCGTGGCATCATCCACAATCGCCAGGCACTTGAGCGCACGACCTGAGGCGATACGGTCGAAGACAAAGTCCATCGACCAGACCTCATTGGCCGCGCCCGGCCGGATCAGGGGCTGTCGATCCGCCGGCGGGATCTTCTTGCGCCGGCGTCGGCGCACCTGCAGCTTCTCCTCGGCGTACAGGCGCTCCACGCGTTTGTGATTGACTCGCTGTCCGGCCTGACGCAACTTGAGGTAGATCATTGGCGCGCCATAACGGCGGTACCGCTGCGCCATATCCACGATCTGCTGGCGCAGCTCGATGTTACCGTCCGGCCGGGGCACGTAGCGCAATGCCGAGGCGCTCATCCCGACCACCCGCAGTGCGTGCCGCTCGCTCATCCCGCGCTGTTTCATGAGCCGCACCACCTCCCGGCGCGCCGGTGCGGTCACCACTTTTTTCGAAGGACTTCCTTCGTCACTTCGTTCTCCAGCAGCGCCTCGGCCAGCAGCTTCTTCAGTCGGGCGTTTTCCGACTCCAGCGCCTTAAGCCGCTTCGCGTCGGACACGTCCATGCCGCCAAACTTGCTGCGCCAGAGGTAGTAGCTGGCCTCCGAGAAGCCGTGCCGGCGGCACAGCTCCTTGATCGGGACACCGGCGTCCGCCTCCTTCAAAAACCCAATGATCTGTTCTTCACTGTAGCGTTTCTTCACATCCAATCTCCTTGCTTCATGGGATTGGACTCTAAATGCCTGTGCTACTCAAATTCGGGGTAACGTCG
>NCKC01000107.1 GCA_002282715.1 Halothiobacillus sp. 15-55-196
CATGTTAATACGCATTGCTGCGTAATGAAACCTTCAACAGGTTTGCCGGAACAAAATTCGCAACAAAACGATCAAAACCGGCCCTTGTTGCAATTCTGATTCTCGGGATCATCACACTGTGCCGGGTGCGCGGGATTCCGATTGCAATTTCTCAAGCAAATCGGCCACAGTCATGACACCGAGATCGGTGCCCTCCCTCGTACGAACGGCAATGGATTCGGTCTCCATTTCCCGGTCACCTGCTACGAGAAGATAAGGCACGCGCTCCAAGGTATGCTCACGAATCTTGAAACCGACCTTTTCATTACGCAGGTCATCAACGACGCGTATCCCAGATGCCTTGAGTTTGGCTGTGAGCTGTTGCACATAACCCGCATGCTTGTCGGTAATCCCCATCACAACAACCTGAATCGGCGCAAGCCAGAACGGCAGCATCCCGGCATGGTGCTCAATCAGAATCCCGATAAAGCGCTCCATTGAGCCGACAATAGCGCGGTGCAACATCACAGGGTGGCGACGCTCGCTGTGCTCATCGACATAGGTCGCACCAAGGCGCTCGGGCATCATGAAATCAACCTGAATCGTGCCCAACTGCCAGGTCCGCCCAATCGCGTCTTTTAAGTGATATTCGATCTTGGGACCGTAGAAAGCTCCTTCGCCCGGCAATTCCGTCCACGCCACACCGGCTGCACGCAAGGCGCCGCGCAATGCCGCCTCGGCTTCATCCCACACGGCATCAGAGCCCAGACGCTTGTCCGGACGCAGGGCGATTTTTACTTGAATGTTGGTAAAACCGAAGGTCGCATACACAGACAACGCCTGTTCATGGAAGGCCTTGACCTCGGATTCGATTTGACTCTCCATACAGAAGATATGGCCATCATCCTGCGTAAAACCACGCACGCGCAAAATGCCATGCAGCGCGCCCGAAGGTTCGTTGCGATGACACGAGCCAAACTCGCCGTAACGGATCGGCAAGTCGCGATAACTGTGCAAACCGTGATTGAACACCTGCACATGACCCGGGCAGTTCATCGGCTTGACGGCAAACGTGCGCTTCTCCGATTCGGTGAAGAACATGTTTTCCTGATAATTATCCCAATGGCCCGATTTTTTCCACAACGACACGTCCAAAATTTGCGGGCAGCGAATTTCGTCGTAGCCAGATGATCGATAAATGCCGCGCATGTGCTGCTCGATCACTTGCCACAAGGCCCAACCCTTGGGATGCCAGAACACCAGCCCCGGTGCTTCTTCCTGGAAGTGAAACAGGTTCTGCTGCTTGCCGATGCGACGGTGATCGCGCTTTTCGGCCTCAGCCAACTGATTCAGGTAGACCTTCAGCTCTTTGTCGCTGGCAAACGCCGTGCCGTAGATTCGCGTGAGCATGGGATTTTTGGCATCACCACGCCAATACGCGCCTGCCACCTTCATCAGCTTGAATACTTTGAGCCGGTTCGTATTCGGCACATGAGGGCCACGACAGAAGTCGGTGAAGTCGCCTTGTGTATATAAAGTCAACTCTTCCGCTTCTGGAATACTCTGAATGATCTCGCCCTTGAACTCTTCACCCAATTGATCGAAGAATTGCACGGCTTCGGATCGATCAACGACGCGACGTGTTAAGTCATCACCTTTCGCAGCAAGCTCATGCATTCGCGCTTCGATCGCCGCCAGATCTTCATCATTGAAGGGGCGCTCGAAATAAAAATCGTAGTAGAACCCGTTGTCGATCACTGGACCAATGGTGACTTGTGCGCTCGGATAAAGCTGCTTGACCGCTTGCGCCATCAAGTGCGCCGTTGAATGGCGGATAACCTCCAGCCCTTCCGGATCCTTGGCGGTCACAATGGCAATTCGTGCATCGTGATCGACCACGCGGGACAAATCAACGAGCTTGTCGTCAATCTTGCCGGCGATGGCTGCTTTCGCTAATCCCGGGCCGATATCAGCCGCGATTTCACCCACGGTAACGGGATGGTCAAATGTACGTTGTGACGCATCGGGCAGGGTAATCGTCAACATGACGCTCTCCTTTGGCAGTGGCGGCTCCTAC
>NCKC01000108.1 GCA_002282715.1 Halothiobacillus sp. 15-55-196
GGCTGATTAGGGTTATTTCCATTGCCAGGCGCCTGACCGCCGGGCGATGGCGGCGGAACCGTGGCGGCGGAACCCGCCGCACTGGCTGCACCACCGCTTGGGGTATTCGCCCCCCCGCCCGATTGGCTCCCACTAGAAGTCTGCTTTCCAGATGCTTTCTCATTCAGGCTTGCAGCCAGTTTGCCGCCGGTGGAATTTGACACGGCTGTGTCGAATGTTTTTCCAGCGCTTTGCGTGGCCGCATCAAGCGCTGATCCGGCCTTATTCGATAAGTTTTTCATGCCATTTGCAGCCATGCCGCCGAGTCCATTGATCATGTTGCCCGCAGTAGCCCCCATGTGAGCCGCTGAGCCCGGTGTAAAACCCGATGCCGTGGCAAGGTTTGATGCGGCGCCCGCAGCCTGAGCCATGCCAGCACCGCCAACAGCCGCCGCCGCGATGCCTTTGGTGGCAGCACCTCCCGCAGCCCCGGCCATTCCAGCCAATTTTGCCCCACCAACCGCCATGCCCGCGACCCCGGCAGCGGCGCCCGCCGCCGCCCCAACCGCAGCGGCACCGCCCAAAGAAGGCGCGCCGGAGAGCAAGGATGAGGCAAGGGAGGGGATTTTAATGGCGAGCAATGCCATCAGAATTGATGATCCGGCAATCATGAACATAGGCTGAATCCAGGCGAACATATCCTTGCCGATGAAAGTGGCTCGTACATCGGCTGGCCAAGTGTTTGTAACTGTGATGATGGTTGCCAAAAGCAACATCAACACCATGAGCTTAACGCCTACAGAAAATGCGTAACCGATATATTTCTGGGAAAAGTCCCGTGTCCACTGGCTCCCTGAAAACCCCATCAACACAAGCCCCATTCCCACCACAATGTAGGATTCAATAACAGTCATCACATATTCAATAGCAATGTAGATAAATGACAACATGATTGCGATAGACACAGCTATCAGAAGGAACCCGATCACAATCGCAGTAGCCATGGCTTTCAGACTCCCCAAAGCGGAATTGGAAAAGGCTTTCCAGATGGCATTGATCACATTGATTCCATGACCAACGATACTCATTGGAGTGACCGCGCCAACGGTAGTACCGCCAATCTGGGCTCCCGTATCCTGTAGGGAATTAATGATGGCCGGTATCCATGACGGAGCCATAATCAGAAAGGTGTAGAAAAACCCCAGCACCATGAATTTTCTTACCAGAGCGACAATCAATGAGCTGGCACTATCCTTTTCCATTACCCAAAGAGCGGCAGCCCACGTCAACTCAAGCACGGCCAAGGTGTAGAAAATCCAATTCCCGATTTGCAGGGCACGAGTTGTCCAACTGACAGAAGCGGTGTGAAACTGATCCATGAGATCCATCATCATGCCGCCGGTTGACGTAGAGGCGGCGGATGCCGACGATGTTGCCAATAACAGGCAGATCGTCGTCAGAATCAAAATGTTTGTGGATTTTGTACTCATGGTTGAGCTGCCTGAGAAGACTGGCTTTTCGATGGGAAAACGCCAACTTGCGGAGCTGAGCGCGTGTCCATTGGTGTAACCGGGAATGCCTTGAACGTATTGGTGTCTGACTCTGGTTCACTTCCAGCCTGCGGGGCAGCCCGATTATCCATCGGCGTCACGGCAAATGCCTTGAATGTATTGGCCGCATTTTCTGGCTGAATGACGAAAAAATAATACCCTCCGGCAACGATGGCACCCAGTCCGAACAGGGCGATGACAATTACAGTGATTTTTTTTGACATGAGCATGGTGTTTTTCCTTGGCGGTCGGTGGTTAGGTTATTGACCCACTTGTGGAGCAGAACGTGTGTCCATTGGGGTCACGGTGAAATTAAGCGTTTGCTGTGTGATCATGTCATCGTTGGCCTTCTGCTGGGTTTGCGCGTCCATGTACGCAGCCTGCGCCTGCATCTGCGCCATCTGCAAGGCGCGCATCTTGCGCATTTGCTGCACTTGGGCCATGGCAATCTGGTTGCCTGCCTGTATCGCCTGCATCCGCCCTTGGGCGG
>NCKC01000019.1 GCA_002282715.1 Halothiobacillus sp. 15-55-196
AAAAGGGAAAAGTGACGGGAGCTTCAGCATCACGGTTGATCTTCCCGTCAACGAGAAATTCCAGTTTCGATATCTGATCAACGGCGCCACTTGGATAAACGATGATCAGGCCGACGAGTACACCCCTTCCCCATTCGGCAACGAAAGCAACAGCGTCGTTCGCACCTGAAAAGATAGGCGCATACCCTCGTGAATTTACTAAAACCCGAACGGACGCCAGAGGATCATCATGGACGCGCTTGAAACACTTAACTATAAATTCGCAGATTGCGAGGGTCTTGAGTTCGTCAAAATCGGCGATCTTACCCTTGCTAAAATCGATACCCCGCTTACCCAAGCAATCGTCGCCGTTCAAGGTGCACAAATTGTCGAATGGAAACCTGCCGATGAAGACCAACTTGTTGTCTGGCGGGCAAAGGAACCGACTTATGAAACGGGTAAATCCGTGCGTGGCGGCGTACCCATCTGCTGGCCGTGGTTTGGTAATCACCCCAGTCTGACCATGGCGCACGGTTTTGTGCGATTCAAGGATTGGATTCTGATGAACGCCCAATGCGACGCCGATGGCCAGATGCACATGCACTGGCGAATCACGGACGATGCCGAGTCCCTTGCCTTATGGCCTCACCGCTTCGAGTTGGATGTGATCATGCATATCGGCACCGAGTTACGCATCCAGTTGGTTACCCATAACACCGGAGCCGAATCGTTCAGCATCACTCAGGGGCTGCACACCTATCTGAATCTCGGCGATACGCGCAGCACGGTCATTCGCGGGCTGGAAGGCGGGTGCTACCTGGACAAGCTCAAAGGGTTCGCGCGCGCATCGCAGGACGACCTTATCACCATCACCGGCGCCATGGATCGTATTTATTTCGGTACCACGCACACCGTCGAGGTGGAAGACTCCGAATTCAATAGAATCATTGTCGTGGCCAAGGAAGGAAGTCATTCGACCGTCGTCTGGAACCCGGACGAAAATGTGCCATCAGGCATGCTGCCTGAGGAGTCGAGAAACATGGTGTGTGTTGAAGCCGTGAATGCCGCCGACGATACCATCTCGATCGCTCCGGGCGAGCGCAAGATACTGGGCACCACAATATCAGTGAGGCCAATGAACTGAATAAAAGGGCCCGCACCATCTTCCTTCTCGAGCCGATTGGATCAAATCAAGTACGCTGTAACTGCATGACAACCCGATCCAACTGCTGTGACTCAAGCGGGCCAAGATCGACAAACTCGGCCCCGAATATCCACTCACCCGGGGAAACAATGCGCTGATTGCGTATCACAAGATTTACCGACAGATCGGCAAAACCATCAATAGACAATTTCACCGGGGATAATTGCACCCCTAAATCCAAACCGATCGCCTGATCGGGACGCAGTGCGATCGCACAACCGCCGGCAGAAAGATCATCTAACCGTCCGACCCAAAGGGTACTTGTTGTCGGCTGGAAAAACTCAACCACACCAGTGACATCGGGCGGAATGTGCACTCGAAACACATTCCGGCGTTGCAAACGATCTATTTGATCTGGGTATGGAATCTCAAAATACCGGTCGGTGCCCTCAATCTTCTCTTTGAGATTATTGACATAAAACCATGAAGCCAGCTGGTCGATAACCGCCTGCACCCGAATCCGGCCAGAAGCCTTGAGATGTCTTAAAGGAATTTCCTTGGGCTGGTCAATTAAAAAACGGCGGTTTTCCGGATCATTAGAGACCATCTGAACCGCAATCTGAAAATCTTCATCCCCTTCAGGGATCAACCAGAAATGCGGGCTCCGTGCCGTAATGATGGTATCTTGCTGGCTCATAGGTAAGGGCGCATCCGAAAGGCCTGCTCAAAAATAAGGGGCCAGCATAGCGGGCCTTGCCCACTATGGGCAAGAAATCATCATCGCCCGCCGAATCAACCCGGTTGCCCCCTCCACTCAGGCAACCGCTTGACCGTCAGTTCAAAGTTCAAATGCGCGAATACAGGCAAACCATTTCTGAACGGCGGCAGATCCTCACCTTGGATGAGAGGCTGCATATAACGCCGCGCCGCATCTGTAATGCCGTAGCCATCGGCTCGGATATAAGCCGGTGGCACCGGCAACTCGACATCGGCCACATCATCGAGTGGCACCGTGTCCAGCGACCAGAGATAGGGTTCGTCTGACAACCGTTGAATGGCGACCATCACATCCGACTGACCGGCCATGGCATAAGTAACGGCTGCCGCCCCGCAGGCATAAGCCTGATCAACATCCACCCGTGAAGCGAGATGCCGCGCCGAACGCTGAAAATAATCAGAAACGGCCCAGTGGGTCTTGTACCCAAGCCCACGGCTCATGGCGGAAATCTGTGGCGCCATACCGCCCAGTTGTTCATGGCCGAAGGTCGCGCTGGTTTGCTCCTGGGCACAGAAGGTTCCGTCAGTGCACAACAAACCTTCTGCCACGATAACGATACAGCAACCATAGTGCTGAACACGTGCCTGTAAGGCTTCAAGGAAGCCCGCAGGATCGAAGGGTCGCTCCGGAAACAGAAGCAATAATGGTGCATCTTCCCTTTCGAAAGCGAGTCCGGCGGCCGCAGCCAGCCAACCGGCATGTCGCCCCATGACTTCAAGCACAAAGACCTTGGTCGAGGTTCCAGACATCGCAGCAAGATCGCGCGCCACTTCCCGGACACTGGTCGCGATATATTTTGCCGCCGATCCAAACCCGGGGCTCGTGTCGGTCATGGGCAGATCGTTATCGATGGTTTTGGGCACGCCGATGACGGTCAGATCGAGGTTCCGGGCACGGGCGAATCGAGCCACCTTGGCCGCGGTCAGCATTGATCCGCCCCCGCCGTTATAAATAAAGGTGCCGATATCATGGGCTTGGATCACATCGAGCAACCGATCGTATTGCTCCGGGTGCGTACCCGGTTCACCCAGATCGGCTCGACAAGAACCGAATGCGCCGCCGGGGGTATGTCGCAACGCCGCAATTTCTGACGGGCTCACCTCCGACAGGTCGTACAGCTCTTCACGCAGAATCCCTAGAATCCCTTCGCGCGCCGCAAATACCTTGCCGAAGTGCTCCGGGTGCCTCTGTGCGGTTTCAATCACCCCGCAGGCACTGGCGTTGATGACCGTGGTAACCCCGCCAGATTGCGCATACAAAACATTGTGTGACATTGAACCTCGGAGTTTCGATTGTGGCACGGTGGACATAAGGCTATTATGCACAATGAATATCAAGACTATATTGCAACTTATCTTAAGGAGTTCGGGATGCAGATCGGCACCAGCCTCACCCATTGTTTAATTAAAAAACAGCAAGCTCACCCAGACGCGTCTGGTGAATTCACGCTCCTGATGAATGACATCGTCAGTGCCTGCAAGGTCATTTCCAGCTACGTCAACAAAGGCAACCTGATCGGCATTCTGGGCTCGGCAGAAACGGAAAACATTCAAGGTGAAACCCAGAAAAAACTCGACATCATTTCCAACGATGTATTCACCGATACGCTGATGCAAGGCACCCAGGTCGCCGCCCTGGCATCAGAGGAAATGGACGAGGTATACCACCTGCCCGCCAACGCCAAGCGTGGCAAGTATCTGTGCGTTTATGATCCACTGGATGGTTCGTCAAATATTGATGTCAACGTCACGGTCGGCACCATATTCTCTGTTCTGCGCGCGCCAGAGGGCGTCGAAAACCCGAGCGAGCAAGATTTCCTGCAACCGCCGGGTACGGAACAAGTGGCCGCTGGTTACTGCATCTATGGCCCCTCGACCATCATGGTATTGACCACCGGCGAGGGCGTGAATGGCTTTACGCTGGACATGGACATCGGCGAGTTCAAACTGACGCACCCGAACATCACCATTCCGGAAGACACCAAGGAATTTGCCATCAACATGTCGAACCAGCGCTTCTGGGATGCCCCGGTCAAACGCTACATTGATGAATGCCTGATCGGTAAAGAAGGCCCGCGCGGCAAAGACTTCAACATGCGCTGGGTTGCATCCATGGTGGCTGAAGTTCACCGCATCCTGACCCGCGGTGGCGTGTTCCTGTACCCCATCGACAGCAAAATCCGCGCACAAGGCGGCAAGCTGCGTTTGATGTACGAAGCCAACCCGATGGCCATGATCATCGAACAGGCCGGCGGCATGGCGATCACCGGCCCGGAACGCATCCTCGATATCAAGCCGCATAAACTGCACCAGCGTGTACCGGTCATCCTTGGCTCCAAGAACGAAGTTCAAGTGCTGTCGGATTACCACAAAGCCTGATTGCAGCCAGCCAGCAGTCAGAAAGACTGCTCCTAGCGTTTGCATAAACAAAAAGCCCCGTTAAACGGGGCTTTTTTCATGCTCGGTTGGAAAACGATTATTTGGTCGACGCCACTTTGCCGCCACCCGGGCAGGACGATTTGCTGGACGCCACTTTACCAGTCAATAAAAGGAAGTCCCCGAACGGCCCCATTACATTGGCAGCCTCCATTTTCGGCCCTTCAAACTGCAATTTGCCCGACATCATTGCGCCCATGGCGCCGCAGCCCCACGATCCTTTGCCCATGCACGTCCAATCCGCATCGCTGGCATGCATCAGATAATCCACGCTGGAATTGAGTTTGGTCGTCTTGACCGGCCCGGCATAGATGCACATCGCCTTGCCATCCTTCGGCGCGATATCCAGTTCGACGCGCGTCGAGGCACCGCAACCATCGCGATACATTTGCAATGCCTTGTACCCTTTGCCACCATTGTTGGCAACCCAACCATCTTTGCCGCCAAGATCGGTGGTCAGCGTTTGATTCTGATTCCACTGACTGCAAACCTGCTGCGCCCATTTGTCGTCCATGAATGTATCAGCATGGGCGGATGCAGCAGCTACGGCAACCAGACCAAGCGCAGCCACAACACGCGACAACGGGAATGAGCGAGATAAAACGAATGAAGACATGCCTGAACTCCTGAGGTGGTTTTTTTACAGAAACCCAAGGACGGCATTTATTGCAAGCACGACGCGATCACGTGACACATGAACTGGCAGCCGGTCCTTGGCATTTCGTTTTACGATGATGCACAAGCATGGAAGTGTCTGCCAGCAGATATTTTTTGTAGTCGATAAAAGTAAAAGTAGCGTTCCTTCTCAGTGCTGGCCTTGCCGATACAACGCGACCACTTTTTTGAATTGCTCAGGGGTCAGTTGCTCACGCAGCGTGTCCACACACAGCGAGCGCATCATCACCAGATGGGCGGTTTCGGCACCTATCTGCTGAACCAGATGGTCGCGTTGGTCCCTCGTACCGCCATCGAGCAGGACATGACGCAACTCGATCCGCAGTTCGGCGATGTGGCGTTCTATCGATTCACGCCGTGGCGGCATCTTTTTCGCCCAGTCGGCCAAAAATGCTTTCTGTTTGGCATCCAGCCCGAGTTCCTGCTCATTGTTCAGAACAATCGGCATCAACGCGACAATCGGCGGTGCAAGTTCCGCCCGTGTGGCCGCACTCAACTCGGCTTGTGCGGGCAAGACCATGCCGAAACACAAAGCCATGCCGGCCACACCACCAACCCATTTTGAACTTACACGCATTTAAAGATTCCCCTCAATAACAGAATGATAAATATATAAAATATGATAACCCGGAAGATTTACAGACGCCGCATGATCCGGATGGCGTCCTTGTCGGATTCAAGCACCTGCTCGCTGAACCCCGTCCGGGCCGCCAGCTGCCGCATGGGTTCGTTTTGCAACAAAACGTCCCCGAACAAATACCGCACGCCACGCTGCCTTGCGTAATCGATGAGCATTTCGAGCAGATGACTGCCAAGGCCACGCCCGTGCCACTCGTCCGCTACCACCAAGGCAAATTCGGCGCTTTCGCCATCCGGCTCCAGGCTGTATCGCGTCACGCCGACTTCTACCGCTTCACCAACCGCTGGCGTGTACAAGGCAATGAAGGCCATTTCGCGGTCGTAGTCGATCTGGGTGAATCTGACCAGCATCTCGGGTGTGAGTTCGTTCAGCATCCGCATGAAACGAAAATACCGCGTTTCCTCGGATAGCCCGCGCACGAAATGCTGCTCGATCTCGGCATCTTCAGGACGAATGGGACGCACCTTGATGACTTGACCGTTATCCAGCACGATCTCTCTTTGAAACGAAGCGGGATAAGGATGGATTGCCAAGTGGGCATAGGGTTCCTGAATCGGCATGCGTTCGGTCAGTTCAATCCGGGCATCCACGGCCACGACAGACAACTCACCGGCCAGGAGCGGATTGATATCAATACCAGCCACCTCGGGCAACTCACAAACCAGCTCGGAAACCTGCATCAGAATTTGATCCAGTGACTTTCGATCGACGGCAGGCGCATCACGGAACGGACCGAGCATCCGGGCCGCATGGGTCTGCGCGATCAATCGATCGATCAACAAGCCATTCAAAGGAGGTAGCGCAAGCGCCCGATCACGCAACACTTCCACGGCAATGCCGCCCATGCCGAAGGCAATGACCGGGCCGAAGACCGGATCTCGCGTCACACCCAGCAGCAATTCACGCGCATGACCAACCTCGGCCATTCGCTCGACCGTAATCCCTTCGATTTGCGCCTCGGGATGTTGTGCCCGAACACGATCGAGCATCTCCTGGGCCTGTTGCCGCGTGGTTTGCACACTGCGCACATTCAAACGCACCCCGCCGACATCGGTTTTGTGGGTCAACGTCGGCGCACTGATTTTCAGGGCAACCGGGAACCCGAGCGACTCGGCCGCCAGCATGGCTTCGTCCGCATCTCGCGCCAGAATCGTTTGTGTGGTGGGAATATGGAACGCATTGAGAATCGCCTTGGACTCGCGCGTGGTGAGCACCTTGCGACCCGCACTACGCGCCGCGGCCAGAATCATCCTCGCGCCAGCAACATCCGGATATTGTTCAGACAGGGCTGGCCCCGGCGTCTGCATCAACAACTGCTGGTTACGTCGATGCGCCAGCAAGTAGGAAAGCGCCTCGACTGCCGTTTCCGGTGAACGAAACTGCGGGATATTCGCGGCATCGAACATGTCACGAGCCTCATTCACCAGCTTTTCACCCATCCAGCAGGCAAGAACCGGCTTCTTATATCCCGTTTGGGATTTGACCACATCGATGACGGCCCGGGCACAGGCGGTCGGATCGGTCATGGCCTGTGGCGTGAGCATCACGATGATCATATCCACGCCCGGGTCCGCCAACGAAAGGCGTAACGCCGTCTCGTAGCGCTCGGCCGTCGCGTCCCCGATGATGTCCATCGGGTTGCCGTGCGACCAGGTCGCAGGCAATGCTGCATTCAACGCGGTAACGGTTGCGTCACTCAATTTTGCCAAAGGCACGTTCAGATCGGCCGCCCGATCGGTGGCCATCACGCCCGGCCCGCCGCCATTGGTGAGAATCAGGAGCTGATCGCCCCGCAAGCCGAGGCCGCTGGCCAGTATCTGTGCGGCTGAAAACCACTGGGTAATGCGTTCGACCCGAACGACACCGGCCCGCGTGAGCGCCGCGTCGAACACATCGTCCGCACCGATCAACGCCCCTGTATGGGTTGCTGCCGCTTTTGAACCGGCCGCGTGACGCGCCGATTTGAGCACGATCACCGGTTTCATGCGCGCCGCGGCCCGCAAGCCACTCAAAAAGTGGCGGGCGTCCTTGATGCCTTCGATGTAAAGCAAAATGCCGGTGGTTTGCGTATCCAGCGCCAGATAGTCCAGCAAGTCACCAAAGTCGAGGTCTGCCGCATCGCCTGTCGAGGCAATCGCGGAGAACCCGACCCCGCGGCTTTGTGCCCAATCCAGCACCGCCGTAACCAGAGCGCCCGATTGCGACACCAGTGCCAGCTTACCGGGCAGTGCCTGATTGTGGCTGAATGTCGCATTCAGGCCGATACAGGGGCGCATCACACCCAGACAGTTCGGCCCCATCAGACGCATACCGAACTGCTGCGCCAATTCCAGACTCTCGCGCATCAGGCGCTTGCCCTCGGAACGGTCGGCTTCTCCGCCTTCACCAAACCCCGCGGAGAGAATCACCGCAGACTTCACGCCCGCCATACCGCATTGCCGGAGAATACCCGGAACAGAAACAGATGGCGTGGCAATGACGGCCAAATCAACCGGCTGATCGAGGTGCAGAAGATCCGGCACGCAAGGCAGACCCTGAACCTGCGTGTACTTGGGATTGACCGGAACAATCGCCCCCTTGAATCCCGCCTCCACCAGATTCGCGAGTACCATGGTACCCACGGCCCCCTCGCGCTCACTGGCGCCGAAAACGGCCACGCCGCGCGGATTGAACATCGGTTGGAGAATATGCCCTGCCATTAACTCATCCTCTGTGGCCGATGGTTTGCTGAATCTAAGATCACGCTCGACCCATAAGCAAGAGTCAATTGCGCGCTATCTTGCTCTGATCGATGCGCCCGCGCAAAATAGATTCACACGATAAACATCCAGGATGGCAACCCGATGAATCTTGCCTATATCACGCATCCCGATTGCCTGCTGCACAGCAATGGCCTCATCAGTGGCATGCCGCATCCGGAAAACCAACGACGCCTCAACGAAATTCAGGATCATTTGATCGCTCAGGGCATCGAACCCTGGCTGGTTCATCTGACCGCACCGGCTGCCACCAGGGAGCAACTCTGCCTTGCTCATGATCGGGCGTATGTCGAAGATGTTTTTCAGAATGCGCCCGAGGTTGGCGGTTTTTTGTATGATCAGGATGTGGTGATGATGCCACACACCCTCTCGGCCGCGCGTCATGCCGCCGGCAGCGGCATTGCCGCCGTCGACTGGGTCATGGCCCAGCCGAACCGCCGCGCCTTTTGTGCCATCCGCCCACCGGGGCATCATGCAGGAAAGCGCAAAGCAGCCGGATTCTGCCTGTTCAACAATACGGCCATCGCCTGCTATCACGCGCTGGCGAATGCTGGACTCGACCGGGTGGCCATTGTCGATTTCGATATTCACCATGGTGATGGCACGGAAGAAATCGTGGCGGGCGACGAACGCATCCTGTTCTGTTCCAGCTTTCAGCATCCGTTCTACCCGTATAGCGGCGATTCGCCCTCTGCCGACAACTGCCTGCCTGTACCCTTGCCTCAAGGTACCCGAGGCGACACTTGGCGCAGCGCCGTATCGTCGGCGTGGTTCGACCGGCTCGATGCCTTCGCACCCCAACTGATTGTCATCTCGGCTGGCTTTGACGGCCACCTGCTCGATGGCATGGGCGGCTGGGGGCTGGTCGAGGCCGACTATGAATGGCTGACACAGCAATTGGTACACATCGCCAACCGTCATGCCGAAGGCCGAATCATTTCACTGCTGGAAGGAGGCTATGAACCGCACGCGCTGGCCCGCAGCGTGGTAGCGCATATCACGGCATTACAGGCTTGACCCACGTAGTCGCCGAACCATAGGTACCGATGAGAATGACGAAATGGTAATCCGAAGCCGCCTGCATCGGTCAACCGATTTAGGGTAAGCTGTCGGGCCTGTTTTGCCTGCCTATTGTTGAGGTGTCTAACATGATATTGCCCGACTGGCTCACCGCCGCCGTTCTTGGTCTGGTTGAAGGTGCCACAGAATTCTTGCCGATTTCATCCACCGGCCATTTGATCATTGCCGCGGATTTTCTGGGCTATACGGGCGATGGCGCCAAGGTATTCGAGATTTTCATCCAGCTGGGCGCGATTCTGGCGGTAATGTGGTTTTATCGGCAAAAACTGACCACCGTGCTGGTGGGCCTGCCGCGTGAACGCAGTGCGCAGAAGTTCACCCTGAATCTGATTGTGGCTTTCATCCCCGCCGCCATTATCGGGCTGGCAACACACAGCTATATCAAAGCGCATTTGTTCAACCCGCTGTTTGTGGCCGTTGCCTTGATTATCGGTGGGTTCATTATTTTGCTGGTTGAACGGTTTGCGCCCGCGCCGCGTATCCACCATGTCGATGACATGGGCTGGAAAGATGCACTCAAAGTCGGCGTGGCGCAGTGCTTTGCGCTGATTCCGGGCACTTCCCGTTCCGGCTCGACCATCATGGGCGGCATGATGTTCGGCCTGTCGCGGACCACGGCGACCGAGTTCTCGTTTTTCCTGGCCATCCCGACCATGCTCGCCGCCACGCTGTTCGACCTGATCAAACACATGCACCTGCTACATCCCGAAGACATCCACATGATGATCATCGGCTTCATTGCCGCATTCATTTCCGGCCTGGCGTTTGTGAGCATGCTGCTGCACTACATCAGCAAACACACCTTCAAGGGCTTTGCCTATTACCGGATTCTATTCGGTGCGCTCGTGCTCTGGTACTTCTGGCCCTGATGCACAGAAAAAGAACAAACCAAAAAATAAAAAAGCCGGGCATGCCCGGCATTTTGTTAGTGTGTTTTAGCGTCTCGGCTCACTCAAACGAACGCGGTCGGCCAGTTTATCCAGCACGCCATTGATGTATTTGTGGCTCTCCGTCGCACCGTACAGCTTGGCCATTTCAACTGCTTCATTGATGGCCACCGCGCGCGGGATTTCCGGTGTGTGGATTAGTTCGAACGCACCGAGGCGCAAAATGGCTTGTTCGATCGGATCGATTTCCGCCAGCGGGCGATCCAGCAGGGGCGAGTAGGCTTCGTCAAGCGACTCCTCGTTCGCAGACACACCGCGTACGATTCTGCGGAACAGTTCCAGATCGACCTTGAGCATGAAGGCGTCCTCCATGAACTGCGCATCCAGCAAATCGACGGGCGTATGGTTCAGGATTTGTTGATACAACGCTTGAACAGCCCGCTCGCGAGCCCAGCGCCAGCGCTTCTTCGGCGATGGCTTGCGGGGCGGGTGGCTTGATCTGGATTTCGACCTGGATTTCGACATGGCAGGCGCTGCCTCTTCCTGCGCCGCATCATCGGATACAGGCGCACAAGTACCTACAGAATCAGCCAAGGACGCCTTCGATTTTTCCCAGGGGAATTCAGAGAGTTTAGTCACTCGATATGATCCAGTTGCTTGACGAGATTGACCATCTCAATGGCCGTGGCGGCGGCTTCGCTGCCTTTGTTGCCTGCTTTGGTGCCGGCACGCTCGATCGATTGCTCGATGGTGTCGGTCGTCAATACACCGAAGATGACGGGCAAGTCGAAATCCATGGCCACAGCGGCAATGCCCTTGGCCGCTTCGCCGGCAACGTAATCGAAGTGTGCCGTAGAACCACGAATCACCGCGCCCAGGCAAATGATCGCGTCAAAACGTTCGCTGGCCGCGGCGCGTTGGGCAACCAAGGGCAGCTCATATGCACCCGGCACCTTGATCAGAGTGATGGCGTCAGTCGGCACCCCCGAGCGCTTGAGGGTGTCGATGGCCCCTTCGACCAGACGATCCACAATGAAGGCATTCCATCGAGTGGACAAAATGGCATAACGCGCCTCGCCAGTGGCGGTCAGTCCGCCTTCAATCACCTTAATTCCGGTCATGCTCATCTGTTTGCTCCCGCGATCAATGTGTTATTTTGCCATTTCGGCAGTCGCTTGGGCGACTTCATCATAAATGTAATCCACGACTTCCAGACCGTAACCCGCCAAGGCATGGAAGCGTTTCGGGGCACTCATCACACGCATGCGCTGAACGCTCAAATCTTTGAGAATCTGCGCACCCACGCCGTAGGTTCGGACATGATCCTTGGCGGGCGTCGTCGGCATTTCACCCGTTTGCCAGTGGCGAAGCTGCCCGAGCACGTCGTCTTCGTCAATCATCGGGCGCAGGATAATGGCGACCCCTTCGTCCATCTGCCCCAAGCGCGCCATGACATCGGACAGGGGCCAACCGCAATCCGAACCCAACGGTTCGAGCAAGTCGCAAACCGGTTGGTGCACATGCACACGAACCGCGATGGGCGTCTCTGGCGAGGGCTTACCCCGAACCAACGCAAGGTGCGTTTGTCCCGTGCTGTGGTCCTTGTAACTCACCAATCGGAACGTCCCCCAGCGCGTTTCGATCTCGGATTCGGCCACCCGCTCGATGGAACGTTCATGCTTCATGCGGTAGCGAATCAAATCCTCGATCGAGCCGATCTTGAGTCCATGGGTCTGTGCGAACACTTCAAGATCAGGCCGGCGCGCCATACTGCCATCCTCATTGAGGATTTCAACGATCACCGCCGCAGGCTCCTGGGCACCTGCCAATCGGGCCAGATCCACACCCGCTTCGGTGTGCCCGGCACGGGTCAGCACGCCACCAGCGCGCGCCATCAACGGAAAAACATGACCCGGCTGCACGATATCGGTGGGCTTGGCATCCTTCGCAACGGCGGCCTGCACCGTCCGAGCGCGGTCCTGAGCGGAAATCCCGGTAGTTACCCCTTGAGCCGCCTCGATGGATACCGTGAACGCCGTCGAGAACTGCTCGCGGTTCTGCGAGACCATCAAGGGCAGCTTGAGTTGAGCGCAACGCGCTTCCGTCAGGCTCAGGCAAATCAACCCGCGCCCGTAACGGGCCATGAAGTTGATGTCCTCCGGCCGCACCTTCTCTGCCAGCATGAGCAGATCACCTTCATTCTCGCGATCCTCATCGTCCACAATAATGACCATGCGCCCTGCGGCGAGGTCTTCCAAAATTTCATCGATTGAACTGAAGCTCATTTATTTCGGGCTCATATGGGTTGAGGTCAATGGAAGAATTCTAGCATTTGCCGACGCCTGAGCGCTTGAAAACCCGTTACGCTTGGCGAAAATCGCGGCTCAGTCGACCGAATAAGGCGAGCCCATGTAGTCGGCGTAGGGATGCTTGGCAGAACGCGCCTGCCCCGCCAGCAATCGTTCAAGGTAACGCGCCACCACGTCGATTTCGAGATTGACCTGGCTCCCCACCCGGTACTGCCCCATGATGGTCTGCGCCAGCGTGTGCGGGATGATGGTCAGTCGGAATCGTGAACCATCCACATCGTTGACGGTCAGGCTGACGCCATCGATGGTCACCGATCCTTTTTTCGCGATGTACTTCGATAAATCATCGGGCGCCCGCAGCCAGAAACTGGTCGCACGCGCCTCTTCGCTGCGCGATTCCACCTCTGCCAGACCATCGACATGCCCACTCACCAAATGCCCGCCCAATGGCGTGGACAAAGTCAGTGCCGTTTCAAGATTCACCGGCGAACCCGGTTTCAGCTGACCGAGCGTGGTGAGCTTTAACGTCTCGCGCGAACAATCCACGGTAAAACTGTGCGCGTCAAAAGCCGTGACGGTCAGACACACACCGTTGACCGCGATGCTGTCACCCGGGGCGACCTTGTTCATATCCAGCTTGCCCGCATCGATCGTCAACTGGATATCACCTCCCTTGGGCGTCATCGTCCGCATTGAACCAACAGACTGAATAATGCCGGTAAACATGGCCTTCCTCCGGAGATAAGGTTTGTCAAAAATGATTTTCCAGGAGCCTGTTGGATTGGGCGTGCAATACATTCCTATATCGCAGACCCATATCGCAAACCCATGGCGATTGCTTAACACATCATCCAGTAGCACCGGATGAGTCGATGATTGGCACCAGCGTGATACGAAGATCCGGCCCCACCGTCAGGGTTTCCCGAATCTGCCAACGCTGCGCGCCATCGAGCCGATCCGGCGACGGTAAGGCAAGACAGGGTTGAGCCTTGTGCCCCAGCAAGATGGGCGCCTGATAGATGATCAACTCATCCACCCAGCCTTGGTCGACAAAGGCACCTGCCAGTTTCGGCCCCGACTCGACCAGAACCTCGCTAATGTCCTGCTGCGCCAGATCACGCAGGATGAACGCGAGATCCAGACCGGAATCGGCCTGGGGCGCTGCCACCAGTTGAACGCCCCGCGCGGTCAAACCATCGTGATGGATACCCGCATCCACATCGCGTGTGTAGATACACACGTCACCGGGCACGTCGAAAATCGGTGCGAACGGCGGCAGGCGCAAGCCACTATCGAGCACGACGCGCAAAGGTTGTCGCACCGCGCCGTCAATCGCAAGTTCTTCGGGCGACAAACGTACATTCAGGCGCGCATCATCGGTGAGCACGGTGTCCACACCGGTCAGAATCGCAGCGTGGCGCGCACGCAGAAACTGCACATCGCGCCGGGCCGCCTCGCCCGTAATCCAGCGGCTTTCGCCATTGGCAAGTGCCGTGCGCCCATCGAGCGACTGGGCAATCTTGACCGTGACCCAGGGACGCCCGCGCTCGATTCGGGATAAAAACCCGCGATTGAGCCAACGCGCCTCGGATTCAAGCAGACCGGTCTCGACCTGCACACCCGCTGCACGCAGGATGCCATGCCCTTCCCCCGCCACTCGCGGATCGGGATCGGTCATGGCGGTGACCACACGGCGAACCCCGGCAGCGGCCAGTTGCGGTGCGCAAGCGGGTGTTCTGCCCACATGCGCACAGGGTTCGAGCGTGACATAGGCGGTTGCCCCATTGGCGCGGTCTCCCGCCTCCTGCAAGGCGAACACCTCGGCATGGGGCCCCCCTGCGCGCGCATGGAAACCTCGACCGACGACTTCACCTGCCTGAACAATGACGCAACCCACCCTTGGGTTGGGCTGAGTGGTCGTGATGCCGCGCTCGGCCAGAGCCAGGGCTTCGCGCATCCAGCGAGTGTCTTCCGGCGAAAAGCCTGCCGGCACAAACTCAGCCGACATCGGGATCACCCTTGGTCGCATCATTCATTTTTTTCTGATTTCGTACTCAGGCTTTCTTGACCGAGCGAATCCTGATTAAGGCCCTCGATCGCTGCGCGGAAGGCCTCCACGTTGTCGAAGCTCAGGTATACCGAAGCAAAGCGGATATAAGCCACCTGATCGAGTCGCCGCAATGCCTGCATGACCAGATCGCCGATCTTACGCGCCGTCACTTCCTTGGCGCCCGTGGCTTGCAGGGTTTTCTTGATCTGATCGATTTCATCGTCGATTCGGCTGGTGGCAACCGGCCGCTTTTCGAGCGCGCGCATCATGCCCGAACGAAGCTTTTCTTCATTGAATGTCTGCCGGGCACCGTTACTTTTCACGATGCGCGGCAAGCGAATGTCGGCTGTTTCGTAGGTGGTGAAGCGTTGCTTGCAGGCAAGGCATTCCCGACGGCGACGAATGGACGTGCCACCCTCGACCATGCGTGAATCAACCACATGGGTGTTGAGATGCCCGCACGCAATGCACTGCACAGATCAATACCCCAGTGCGGCTTACTTACCGTAGACCGGAAAGCGACGGCACAATGCAGTGACCTTGCCACGCACTTCGGCGATGACGGCTGCGTCGTCAATTGCGTCGATCACATCGCACATCCAACCCGCCAATTCGGTTGCTTCCTGAATCCCGAAACCGCGTGTCGTGATGGCAGCCGTACCGACACGGATACCGGAAGTCACGAAAGGCGACTGCGGATCATTGGGCACGGCGTTCTTGTTGACGGTGATGTGCGCCTGCCCCAGAGCCGCGTCGACAGCCTTACCGGTCAGACCCTTTTTCACCAGACTGACGAGAAACAGGTGATTGTCCGTTCCGCCGGAAACCACATCGAGGCCACGCTCGACGAATACCTTGGCCATCGCGCGCGAATTATCAACAACCTGCTGCTGGTAAGCTTTGAACGAAGGCTCAAGGGCTTCCTTGAACGCCACGGCCTTGGCGGCGATCACATGCATCAAGGGGCCACCCTGTGTGCCGGGGAACACCAGGGAATTGAGTTTCTTTTCCACTTCTGGGTTGGCTTTCGCCAGAATGATGCCACCGCGTGGGCCGCGCAGGGTTTTATGCGTGGTCGAGGTCGTGACATCGGCGATCTGGACAGGGCTGGGATAAACACCTGCCGCGACCAGACCGGCCACATGCGCCATGTCGACCACAAGATAGGCACCCACTTCATCGGCAATCGCACGGAAGCGGGACCAATCAATCACACGGGAGTACGCGGAGAAACCGGCCACAATCAGTTTTGGTTTGTGTTCACGTGCCAGTGACTCGACTTCGGCGTAGTCGATATAACCCTGCTCATCGATGCCATATTGAACGGCGTTGTAGATCTTGCCGGAAAAATTGACCTTGGCACCGTGCGTCAGGTGACCGCCATGCGCCAGACTCATGCCGAGAATCGTGTCACCGGGATTGATCAGCGCCATGAAGACAGCGGCGTTGGCCTGTGAGCCGGAGTGCGGCTGAACGTTGGCATAATCGGCGCCGAACAGCTCCTTCGCGCGATCGATCGCCAATTGCTCGGCCACATCGACGTATTCACAACCACCGTAGTAGCGCTTGCCCGGATAGCCTTCAGCGTACTTGTTGGTCAGCACCGAACCCTGGGCTTCCATGACCCGCGGGCTTGCATAGTTTTCGGATGCGATCAGTTCGACGTGATCTTCCTGGCGCACCACTTCGTCCGCCAGGGCTTGCGCCAATACGGGATCGAAATCGGCAATCGTCATTGACTTTGAAAACATTGAAGAAATCTCCAAAAAAACAAAAAGTTAACTGGTCAGCATCCAAAAATACCGACTAAAAAGAAAAAGATTGAATTGGCGATAAGTTTAGCACAATCCACTTCAAACTCGGCTCCGGTGCAGTATCCACCATCATCAAGTTGAACAAGTAGATACTTATTCACCAACAAATCGCACCAAATTCATTCGTTGTCGGCGAGAAACAATCTCAAGCCCCAATCATCGACAAAACCAACAAAGTTCTGGACAATCCAGAGCATCGAGAAATACTGATATAGCCATAGCAATTCAAGAACACTCAGGACAGCCCACATGATTACCGACAACGACCGCAATCAACTCACCGAATTTCTTGGAAAATTGACCGATACCGACATATTTACGCAACGGGAGATCAATGCGTTTCTGGATTTTTGCGATTTGATGTGTGTCAAAAAAGGTGAAATTATTGCCGATATCGGTGAGGTCGGAGAGTCACTTTATTTTTTGCTTGAAGGCGAAGCGGTGTTGATCGTCGGATCAACGGTGAATGAGATGGTTGTCGGCCAGATCCCAGCCGGCGAAATGCTCGGGGAAATGAGCTTTTTCGATCGCAAGCCGCGCAATGTTCGTATGCGGGCCAGCAAACCTACCCGGCTACTCCGCCTGCCACGAGGCATGTACAACCGCATGCGGCTGGAATACCCCGTGATAACCGTACTGCTTCTGGAATACGCCATCATCAGTCTGGACAACCTATACCGGCGCACCAGCACCGACATGGCACTTCTCAATCAGTACGTTTACAGCATCGGAAAGTAAACTCAGCAGAACACAGTGACCTTGTCGCGCATCAGTCCCACCGCAATCGCAGAGCATTCCCAACCACGAGTATTGAGCTTAAGGACATACCAATAGCAGCAGCCCACGGCTGAACGAATCCGGCCGCAGCCAAAGGAATGGCGATGGCGTTGTACACCACTGACCAACCCAGATTTTCTTTGATATTCGCCATCACACGACGCGAATACCGCAGGCTGAACGGGATTTGCTTGAGCTGATCATTAATCAGCACGATATCCGCGCTGTGCCGTGCAATTACGGTACCGCCCCCCATGGCCATCGAAACCTGAGCCTGCGCCAGTACGGGGGCATCATTGATTCCATCGCCCACCATGAGCACGACCGCACCTTGCGACTGCAACTGCTCGACCCGGGCCAGTTTCTCTGCGGGCAACAAACCACCTTCTGCGAGCTCAACCCCAAGGCTCTTGGCCATTTGCGCCACGCGCGCCTCATGATCCCCCGAGAGAATCATGGGCTTCAGCCCGAGCGAAACAATCTCATCCAGAGCCGCCTTGGCATCAGCGCGAATGGTATCGCTTAAATGCACGACGCCAGCCAACTGTCCGTCGATGGCAATCAGAACCTGCAGGTCGGCCGATGCGCTGAAATCGACGGGTGCAGCGATACCCAGTTCATCGAATAAGCGCTGGTTGCCAACAGTAATACCATGACCGAGCACCATCCCGGTCATTCCCCGGCCCGGGTGGTTTTTTACATCACTTACCGGCAGTAGATCTCCGTTGCGCTTTGCAGCGACGACGATCGCGCGCCCCACGGAATGCTCGGTTTGCTGTTCAAGTGAGCCCGACCAGAGCAAAAGCTCGTCGGCAGAAAATGACGACATGGTCTGAACACGCTGAACAGCCAGTTGACCGTCCGTCAATGTGCCGGTTTTATCGAACACGACATGCGTCGCGTGGGCCAGACCTTCGAGCGCATAACCACGCGTGACCAGCACACCTGAACGGGTCATCCGACCTACGGCCACAGCAATGGCAGACGGTGTCGCAAGAGAAATAGAACAAGGGCAAGTAATGGCCAAAATGGCAACAGCGACCCAAAACGCCTTGCTTGGATCGATCCACAGCCAGATCGCAGTGATCACAACCGTGATACCCAGCAAGGCAAACACAAACTTGCGCGCAAAGCGATCGGCCAACTCGGAAATTTTAGGCTTTTGTGACTGGGCACGGTCGATCAACCGAACAATCGACGATACCAAGGTATCCTGCCCGACTTTCCGGACCGTCATCACCAACGGGCTTTCTGTATTGATTGTTCCGGCCACTAATTCGGCACCGGGATATTTGCTTTCCGGGACACTTTCGCCCGTCAGCATCGCGGCATTCACGCTGCTTTCGCCCTCATGCACAACGCCATCGGCCGGCACGGCATCCCCTGGCCGAATCAGCACACGATCGCCTTCGACCAAGTCAAAAGCCGGGATAGCCAGCACCGATCCATCAGGCTCGATCCGATGAGCCACGGCGGGCACCAGCCGCGTGAGTGATTCACTCATTTCGCCCGCTTTATGACGTGCGGACAGCTCCAGCAGTCGACCACCGAGCAGGAGCGCAATGAACATCGTGACCGAATCGAAATAGATATGACCTGAGTTTGTGATAACCGCCCAGGCACTCCCTGCGTAAGCAAGAATAATGCTCAAGGACACAGGCAAATCCATGCCCACCTGCTTTTGCTTTAAATCCCGCCATGCCGGTTTGAAGAAGGCCTGCCCCGAATACAGCACGATGGGCGTCGACAGGATCAGGCTCACCCACCAGAAGAAGTATCGCAGTTGGTCGTTGATGCCCAGATAATCCCCGAAATACAGGGCCATCGAGATCATCATGACCTGCAAATAAACCAGGCCGGCCACGGCCAATCGCTGCATCAACAAATGACGTTCGCGCTTGAACACACGATCCTGGCGGTTTGGATCATAGGGGTGGGCACGGTAACCGATCGCCGCAATCGCATGCAGAATTTCGCTCAGTTTGATCTGCCGGTTATCCCATGAAACCTGCGCGCGATGCGTCGAGAAGTTGACCGAGAAAGAAATGACGCCGGGCAGTTGACGCACGTGTCGCTCAGTGAGCCACACGCAGGCAGAACAGACGATACCCTCGAGAATGAGCGACGCTTCACGCGTGTCTCCCTCACGATTCGCCACAAATGATTTCTGCATTTCGGGGCGATCGTAGACCGAAAGTTCTTCCAGTATCCGGGACATATTGTCGGCCGGACGCACACCCGGCTCGGTTCGATGCCGGTAATAATCCTCCATTCCGTTTTCGACGATGGCATCAGCCACTGCCTGGCATCCCGGGCAGCACATCGGCCGATCTTCACCAAGCACATGGGAACGGAAAGTGGAACCGGGCGGCACGGGTAACCCGCAATGAAAACAGGCTTCTTCTCCAGTAGCCGCGGTATGTTTTTCTTCAGAGACGGCTAAGGTAGACATGCGTCAGCACTCCGAAAGTCACAAATAACTGCCGGGCAAGATTAATTGCTTAAATTGATATTGGTTTCTCCATCCAATTCAAAATTGGCATCACCTTTCTTGATATGAATAACAACTTCCCAAAGCCCTGGATTGGTCATCTTTAAGGGTTCCTGATAAACGCCGGGTTTGGACTCAGGCAGAACGGTCAGGAAATCCTTCCGCTTGTCCGCGGGGCGCATGAAATGCACTTGAACGGTAGCACCGGTGATGGGGGCCCCGTCCTTGTCTGCGACAGAGACACGGAACAAGGTCGGTTTGTCGACCACCGGCGATTCAACCCAACCTTTATGGACTTTCCAACCGCGCTGAATCTGCTCATCCAGCGCGTCGTTGTATTGGTTGAACTCTTCGAGTTTTTTCTGATAATCCCGAGAGACAGTCCCAGGGAAGAATGAAGTCACTTGCGTGCCTTCATCCGGCTTGGGCAACAACTCCTTCGCTGCATTCTGGGAGAGGCCGCTGCTGGCCAGAGTGACGAAAATGGAGTCAAGCAGTACCACGACAGAAAGAAAAATGATGACGTAGGTGGGCCCCCAGTGGAAGGTCATCTTGCCGTCCTTTGCCTTGCGCGGAGGAAAAATCAAACCGAGGATAAAAGCGGTCGCCACATAGAGCACGATGACCATCGTGACGATATCCGAGCCCGGCCAATGCGTGATTGCGTAAGGTGCATAGGCCGCGATGGAAAGAATCCCGAGAATCATGGCGATCGGTCGGCCAGCTTGCGGCCAGCGCCACTTCAGCAGAAAAAAAAGCACCATGATGCTTAAAACGCCGACACTCCCGGGGAAAACCAAATTCATTGAAATCTCCAAAAACGCTTTGAATCAATTAAACACGTCAGCAAAAAGCAGTCCAACGCGGTCTTAGCGCATCGAGGCCAAAACATTAAGCACCTGCGACGCTTAATACAAGTAAAAATAAGTTTGCCACTTTCAAATCATGATGAGCGAGGATCAGCAAACGAAGCAAACCACTATCATCGCATTCGATGCGCTTGATTCAAACAATCTGAGTTGGGTTGTCTGAACCAACTCGATATAAAAATCAATTATCTGAAATTAAAGCTGGCCTGTTGTTGGATAACCGGCAATTTTCCGGACTTATCCTTGAGCTCAAAATGAATAATCTGGCGAGAAACACCTGCCTCTCGCGGCGCTCGCACGTGTAGCAGATAATTCCTTGTTCCATCCGCAGGGATGCTCAACGTAGTGAAGTTGCCACCAATGGAAACATCTGCATTTTTCAGACCTTTCAACTCAAGGTCGAGTTCCAGTGGCACCTGTTGTTTGTTGTTAATCTTCAGCTGATAACTATTTTGAACTGTGCCATCAGACATCACCACAAAAAGAGGTTGGCGGATTTGCTCCACGGCGAAATCAACCGGCTTCATGTTGAAAATACCATACAACAACAACCCAGTAGCCAACAGCGTCGCAATGCCGTAACCGATGGTTCTGAACTTGAACAGGCTGGGTTTTGTGCCCGTCTCCAGTTCTTTTTCAGAGGCATAGCGTATTAAACCCTCGGGCCACCCCCGCTTATGCATGATCTCATTACAGGCATCGATACAGAGCCCACACGAAATACAGGCCAGCTGAAGACCATCACGAATATCGATACCGGTTGGACAAACCTGGACACACAGTTTGCAATCGATACAGTCGCCCGTTCCCGCTGCATGACGCTCTTCCAGTGTCATCAAGCCCTTCTGCAAAGGTTTACGACCAGTAGAACCCTCGCCTCGATTCACGTCATAACTGACCAGTAATGACTCCTTATCGAACATCACGGCCTGAAAACGGGCGTACGGACACATGTAGATGCACACCTGCTCACGGGCGAATCCAGCCGCCACAAGTGTTGTTGCCGTAAGAATGCCAGTTGTGATGTAGGCGGCGGAATTGGCCGTACCCGTGAAGAAGGCGACAAAGAGTTGGGGGGCATCCGCCCAGTAGGCGGTAAAGGTAAACCCCGTCCAGAAGGCCACTAGGGTCCAGAGGAAGATCGTTAATCCTTTCTTCCAGATCTTCTCAGCATCCCAGCCCTGCTTCTCGAGCTTCATCCGCTTGTTGCGATCTCCCTGAACCCAGTATTCGATTTTCATGAATACATCGGTCCAAAGCGTCTGGAAACAGAAATAGCCACAAAATGCGCGACCAACCAACCCCGTAACAAAAAAGAGCAACCATGCCGCAAGAATCAGGAAACCCGCCAGCAAAAACATGTCCTGCGGATGAATGACCAGATCGAAAAGATAATAGCGGCGACTGGGGATATCGAACATCACCGCTTGCCCAGGCCCTACGGCGCGCTCCCAACGCACCCAAGGCAGCAGGAAAAAAACGGCATAGGCCAACACGAGCATCGACGTCTTGAACGTTCGGAAGCGCCCTTTGATCGACTTCGGGTGGATTGGCTCACGAGCTTGATACAGCTCCGATTCTTTTTCGGTCAGATCGACAGATGACATGTGACTCACACTCCGACGCTATTGACAGCAGGGTATCTCGAAAAACTCCATCCATGGGATTTTTCGAGGACGTTCGTCGCGGGAAATCCGCGACGAACTTACGCTATTTCAATCGCTTATGCGATTGCGCGGCACCACATCCATGTGGTGCATGGGCACCTCGAAAGGATTTTCGAGGTGCCCAGCAGAGAAATACATCAATGGATTATAAAATACTTTTCAAGATAAGTAAGATTTATTGCCAATGGCTTTTCATCAATGAGTCGAAAGCAATGACCAAGCAATTTACGCTGCTAAAACAATTGAAATCCAATCCGTACCAATTACACCGTACCGAACCTTTAAAATGAACGGTTGTGATACATACTTATTCCATTAGGAGAGGGTCAAATTATAGTAACCCCGCAAATCCAGTGTTGAAAAAAACTTGAGAATAAAAAACGCCGACGGGGTCGGCGTTTTTTCGCGCGTTAAATCAATTGATCAGGTGCCACCAAGCTGGCGCACATAAACTGCAAGTAAACGAATCTGTTCTGGTGAAAGACGATCCCCAAACTTAGGCATCTGATGCTGCAGACCATGCTCAATGACACCCTCAACCAACTTCAGCTTGTCATCATAGTTCTTGGCACCGGGTACATCGACAAATGCCCAAGCCTGATCAGTCAGGTTGGGTGCACCAATGGCTTGATTGCCCTGCCCATTGGCACCATGACAGCCGGCGCAGGTAGCAAACGAAGCCTTACCGCGATTGGCGGCCTCTTCGTTTACACCAGGCTGATGGGAAAGGCTCAAGACATACTGGGCCAGATCGGTGAGTTTCTCGCCCTTATAGAGCGCACCAAACGCCGGCATATTACCCTGAATACCATTAGTAATTTCAGAGACGATTTTTTCGTAACTATCACCGTGGATCCACGCGTTATCTGCTAGATTCGGATAGGAACCTTCCGGATTCTTGGAAAGATGGCCCTGCCCACCCGTTCCGTGACATGCCGCGCAATAATCACCAAACAAACCATGACCCATGGCGCGCGCGAAGTTCAAGGTATCAGGGTTGGCAGCAATTTGCTCGAAGCTCATATCCTTGACTTTAGCCAACCATTCTTGCTGTGCCAACGCAGAGGGACTTGTTTGCATTTCCTGATAGAACAGCGCACGGGAATTCCAGTGTTCTGTTTTGGTTTCCATCTTGGGCTGACCGTCAGCTCCTTTCACAGGCTTGCCATCGGGACCGATAACCGGGCTCTGGAATGAGACGGTCGAAATACCTTTGGTATAGGTACCGGCATAGGGCCAGGCGGGATATAAAATCCAATAGACGATGGCGAAGATGATGGTGCCGTAGAAACCCCACAACCACCAGCGAGGCAATGGATTGTTGTACTCACGCAGGTCGCCGTCCCACACGTGACCGGTGGTCTCGACCTGACCTTTCTTATTTTCTGGACTCTGACTCATTTTTACTCACCTGCTCTTTTTTGGCGTCAGTAGAAACATGATCGTGATCATCGAGGAACGGAATATCTTTATAGGACTCCAGCCGCTTACCGCGCTTCTTGCCCGTATAGGTATAGATGAGCACGATAATGAACACCCCTAACAGCAAGAACAACTCGATGGTTTTTGCAATTTCAGGACGGCCTATCCAATTAAAAAATTCACTGATCAAAATATCGATTCCTCGGATGTCACACGCTGACTAACTGGCGGACTACCTGAATGTTGAGAAGTAACCTTGGTTGTATTTCGAAAAATCAACCATCGTGCCCAATACTTGGAGGTACGCCACAAGAGCATCCATCTCGGTAATTTCCTTCGGATTTCCATCCCAGTTTTCAGCGGCAGCTTCAGCCTTGACCGACTTGATACCATTGGCAATCACGAACTGGTCGGCCAGATCTTTACCAAACTTCTTCACGTTGGCTTCATATTCAGCCTTGGTCAGTGAGTACGGCACACCGACATCACGCAATGCCTTCATGCGCGCCTCGATATCCTGATATTTCAGCGGCTGCATCAACCACGGATAGGAAGGCATGATTGATTCAGGCACCAGTGACTGTGGGTGAATCAAATGTTGAGTCATCCACTCGTTGGAGTACTTCCCACCAACGCGCGCCAAATCCGGCCCTGTACGCTTGGAACCCCACTGGAAAGGATGATCGTACTTTGATTCTGCCGCCAGAGAATAGTGACCATAACGCAGTTGCTCATCCCGAAACGGTCGAATCTGCTGAGAATGGCATAGATAGCAGCCTTCCCGTACATACACATCACGACCCAACTGCTCGAGCGGTGTGTAAGGATGAACCCCCTCAACCTCCTCAACCGTACCCTTGATGTGGAACAAGGGGACAATCTCGACCAAGCCACCGATACTGATGACCACAAGTGTCAGGATGATCAGCAGGGCCGAGTTGATTTCAATACTTTCGTGTTTCATTCATTATCTCCTGATCAGACACGAGTTGCCGCGACGGCAGCTTGGCCCGCAACGGGCACCAATTCACGACGCGCACCCCATACTGTCATGTACAGGTTATAAGCCATCAGCACCATGCCCGACAGGAACAGGGCACCACCCACCGCACGTACCACATAGGGGATATGCATGAAGGTCACTGTTTCAACGAAGGTGTAAGCCAGGTTGCCGTACTGATCGAAAGCACGCAGCATCAAACCCTGGCCGATACCGGCAACCCACAAGGCAACGATGTACAGAACAATACCGACTGTTGCAACCCAGAAGTGGGTGAACACCAGCTTGGTCGAATAGAGCTTAACACCCCACAGGCGCGGAACCATATGATAGAACGAGCCGATGGTGATCATGGCTACCCAGCCCAACGCGCCTGAATGCACGTGACCGATGGTCCAGTCGGTGTAGTGGGACAGGGCATTGACGGATTTGAGGGACATCATCGGCCCCTCGAAGGTCGACATGCCGTAGAACGCCATGGCAGTGATCATGAACAGCATGATCGGATCGCTACGCAGTTTCTCCCAAGCACCGGACAATGTCATGATACCGTTGATCATTCCGCCCCATGATGGCAGCAGCAGCAGGATGGAGAAGGCTGAAGCGAGCGAGCCAACCCAGTCAGGCAACGACGTCCAGAGTAAGTGATGACCACCAACCCACATGTAAAGGAATGTCAGCGCCCAGAAGTGAATGATCGACAAACGGTAGGAGTAGATCGGACGCTCGGCCTGCTTGGGCAGGAAGTAGTACATCATACCCAGGAAGGCTATTGTCAGGATAGTGCCAACCGCATTGTGCCCATACCACCACTGCGTCATGGCATCTTGTACGCCCGAGAATAGGCTGTAGGAGTCAAAGCTATTCCATGCGACAGGCACAGCCAGATTATTGAAGATATGGAGCACGGCAGTTCCCAAGATAAACGCAAGGTAGAACCAAAGCGCAACATAGATATGCGGCTGTGAACGCTTGCGGATAGTCATGAAGAACACGGTGGCGTAAGCTACCCAGGTCACCAGGATAGCCAGATCAACAGGCCATACGAACTCGGCATATTCACGCGCCTGGGTATAACCCATCATGTAAAGCACAACACCGATGCCGATACTCAGTTGCCAGCCCCAGAATGTGAATTCTGGGAGCCACTTACCGCCCCATAATCTAGCCTGGCATGTACGCTGAACTACATAGTAGGAAGTACCTAACAGAGCACTGCCGCCGAAACCGAAAATCACCAGGCTGGTATGCACAGGGCGCAAGCGTCCAAAGGTTATTTCAGCGATATCGAAATTGAGAAAAGGGAAAGCAAGCTCGCTGGCGATATAAACGCCGACCGACATGCCAAGCAAACCCCACACCATCGCCATAATGGCGAATTTTTTGACAATGTCGTAATTGTACTGCTCTGCCGTTATGGCAACTGTGTTCGCAGACATCTTGACCCCTCCGCATAATTATTAAATCGACCTTGGCCCAGAGACCATCGCCACCTTTTTTAGGCTCGCTATATTAAAGCATTCTAAAACGCACAAAAACCTACGGATTCGCTAATGTACTTGACATAACTCGACGCATAAAAATCCTAACCCAATGATAAATAACAACGCATGATTCTTGACAACTGCTCTCATCAATAAAAACGTCAGCGCAATAAATAAATTATATTGAGCAAAAGGTACTTTGTTGTGTCATATGTCACCTCAAAACCGAGCCCTACACCGGGGAAATCCCAGTCCCCCAAGCTAAACCATAGACCACCTCATAAGTAAGTGGTACTCCCTGCTTGGAACGCTGAGCTTCCAAGCCAGCCAAAAAACCGCGCCACTTTTCTCGCCCGGTAAGACCAACTGAACGCTCAAGGTGCGTATTCCCTACGCCGACGCCACGCAATTCCTTGATCAACTCCACAGGTGTGGGGTAATACAGCGTCAATCGCTCTTGATCGATTACCGGATCCGCAAGGCAACTAGCCAGCAAGGCATCACCCACATCGTGCATGTCCAGGAACCCATGCGTGTGAACCGCCTCATCAAGTTTCGACCAAGCGACCCGGCACTCCAACAGGGTATCCGGCCCAAGAGTAGTGAAGACAAAAACCCCGCCCGATACCAAAACCCGAGCGACCTCCTGCATGACACGACGAAGATCATAGCTCCATTGCAAGGAGAAATTGGAAATAACGACGTCAAAGCTACCCGCTTTAAACGGCAACTGATGCATGTCTGCGCACACCACACGCCGACGCTTGAAGATACGCCCTGTCTTGGGGATGACCGCCAGCATCTGTTCGGCCAGATCAAGAGCCACCACCTGGGCCGACGGATAACGTTTCCGCATTGCCCGGGTCATCTGACCGGTTCCCGCGCCAAGATCAAGAATGCGCCGAGGCTCGATCTTCAACCATTCGAAACGCTCATCGAGCCTTCTTCCCACTTCTTGCTGCACTGCCGCAAACTGGTCATATGTCTGGTGCGCGCGATTGAACCGGGCGCGAACCTGTGCGTAATCAAACATCTTCAATCCCGCGAGCCGAATAGGTCAGCAATAAGTTCATCAAATAATCTTCATGGCGCCAGGGCAAAGCATGACCACCCGCTAGCAGGGGCGTAAATAGCTGACACGCCGAACCACAAGATTCTGTCCACGGTTGCGTCGGCAGCAGCGGATCATCCGAACCGAACACCCAATGGATGGGCATCGTCGCGCGTGCCAACCAGGCGCGTTGATCGATAGCGGCCAACCAATCCAACCCCTGCTGCAAAGTGCCCGCCTCCTGCTGGCGACCGAATCCGGCGGGAAGACCAAGCCAGGCATCAAACCCAGCCAACGCCGCCTCGGGTGAACGACCTACCTGTCTTCGCAATGCCTGCCAGTTTTTCCAAGGCATCCCCGGCCAGCCTGTACGTTCATCCTGCAAAAAACGCGGAGAAGCTGACAAGATGACCGATTGGCGCGGTGACAATTTCTTTCTGGCCAAGGCTTCCTGAATCAGGGCACCACCAAGCGACCAGCCAAGCCAAAGCGTATTTCCTCCACTGTTCATTTCTGCCACAGGACAATCCGCGTCATCGAAAATCCAATGGCCGAATTCCAGCCAATCAAGAGAATGAATCACGGACCGGTCGCCGTCGCACGCAACATAGCCATCAACCAGATTTCGCCACATGGACGAATCGAACGACCAACCGGAAACCAGTACAATGGGTGTACGCCCCTTCAGGCCAGAACCGTTAGCACACCCCTCGACCAAACCATCAATCAATCCAAGCACCTTCTTTCATTTCTTCGCATGTCGCCATTTCTTCATTTGCGCTTTGAACTTCAAAGTCGTGATAATGCGCGACGTTTGATACACACCTCAATCAGGAATATATCGTGGATTTCTCATCTGGGCCGGCATTGGTCGGCATCGCCATCGCAAGCTATCTCATTGGCTCAATCGCCAGCGCCGTGCTTGTAGCGCGCTTGTTTCATCTTCCCGATCCACGCCAAGCGGGCTCCGGCAACCCCGGCGCGACGAACGTCCTGCGGCTGGGCGGAAAAAAAGCCGCGCTTCTGACGCTACTTGGTGATCTCGGCAAGGGCTTGCTGCCGGTGCTGATATTACGTGCCCTGAATGCCCCCGAAGTCGCCTTGGCCGTAGCCGCCCTGGCCGCGTTCGTCGGTCACATTTTCCCCGTATTTTTTGGATTCAAAGGTGGAAAAGGCGTAGCGACCGCAGCCGGCGCGTTACTCGCACTCAATCCATTGATTGGCCTGATTACCATAGGCACCTGGATAGCCTGCGCCTTTATCACCCGCTATTCCTCGCTTTCCGCAATTCTTGCCGCGGTTGTAGCGGCTTCCAGCGCCCTGTATCTGGCACCACCTGCCACCATGGTAGCAGTCAGTATCATGGCCATCATGCTGATTTACCGGCACCACCGGAACATTCGCCGCCTGATTAACGGCGAAGAACCCAAAATCGGCAAAAAAAGTGATTCGGGCAATCAACCGGAAAGACCGGTCTGAAAAGACAGGCAGTCACCCCGCCAGCGAATGGCTCAAGGAAACCAACGGCCAGCGAGGGCGAACCTCAAACCCCGCCGCCTCGTCATGCTCGCCGCGCTCCAGCCGAAGCGCGGCGACCAAAGCAATCATGGCTGCATTGTCGGTACAGAGTATGGGCGGCGGATAGAACACCTGCCCGTCACGCTCATCCATCATTTGTTTGAGCCGCAAGCGCAACGGACGATTTGCCGCCACCCCGCCAGCCAGCACCACATGGCGGTAACCGGTCTGTTCCAGTGCCCGCCCGATTTTGATTGCGAGCGTATCGATGACGGCCTGTTCGAATGAAGCGGCGATATCGGCGTGATCACCGCCCGACGCGATGGCCAATGCCACTGCCGTTTTCAAACCACTGAAACTGAAATCCAACCCCGGTCGATCGACCATCGGTCGGGGGAAGTGGATGGCATCGCGACGTCCACGCTGCGCCAATTCGGAAAGCGCCGCGCCACCGGGATAGCCCAAGCCCATGAGTTTGGCTGATTTATCGAAAGCCTCGCCCACGGCATCGTCGATACTTTCCCCGAGCAGGGTGTAATCCCCCAGCGCCTTGACCGCAATCAACTGCGTGTGCCCACCGGACACCAGCACGGCCAGAAACGGGAATTGCGGGCGCTCATCCTCGAGCAGGGGCGCCAGCACGTGACCTTCCAGATGATGCACACCCAGCGCCGGGCAGTGAAGCGCCCGCGCCAACCCCTTGGCGAAGGCGGCACCGGTCATCAACGCGCCCTGCAAGCCGGGACCGGCCGTGTATCCGATCGCATCGATCTGATCGCGACGAAGATCGGCTTCTTCGAGGGCCGCCCTGAACAATAACGGCAACTTGCGTACGTGATCGCGCGCGGCCAACTCGGGGACGACGCCGCCATAGCGCGCATGCACATCGGTTTGCGAGTGAATCTGATTCGCGCGCAAACCGCAAGACGTGTCATAGATGGCGATGGCCGTTTCATCGCACGAAGTTTCGATGCCCAATACCCGCATGACGCGCCCATCTCCATCAAATCGAAGGCCCAAATCGTAAGCCCGTAAAATCAGGCCGGGGATAATAACGCATACCGCCCGGACACGCGGGGATTGTTGGGCTACCTGGCCGATGCGGCCGAGCGTTTCTCCTCGCGGATAATCTGATCGATCAGGGCCTTGACCTTGGGCGTGTTCCAATCGATCGACGCATTCACCGAGTAACGGATACGCCCCTGGTCGTCCACCAGGAACGAGCTTGGAAAGGCAAACACGCCCCATTGGGCAGCCACATCCCCCTGTCGATCGATCAGAACCGGGAAATGCACCGAGAACTGCTTCATGAACGCCGCCACATGGGCAGGCGATTCCTTGAAGTTGATCGACAGCACACGCAACTGGCCAGCAGGGTAACTCTGAGCCAATTCATTCATGGACGGAATTTCCTCGACGCAATGCGGGCACCAACTGGCCCAGAAGTTGACCAGCGTGACTGCGGGCCGGGTATCGAGCGGGCCATGCTCCAGCCGGTGGATCTGCCCGTTCAAGTCGGGCAATACAAAGTTCTTCGCTTTGAGACTCGCCACGGGAATCAAGCCGAATTGCTGCTGGATGGGTTTATCCAGAGCCTGGTTCAAAGGCAGGACGTGTGCGGGATGGGGCGCCTCGGCCAGCAGGCGGCTGGATTCAAGCAATTCATCCGGCAAAGCCTGCATGGCCCGGGCCTCCTCCGGTTTCATGAAATCGGCCAGGTTTTCAAGCGTTTCGTTTTGGGCCTTCTTCAAATGCAAAGGAAAATAATCGCGCACATTGGGGATGATGCGAGCGAACGCCGGGCTGCCCGCCCCTTGCAGGACATCAAGCAAACTGCCCAGACGATTGCGGTTCACGCCCCGTTCGGGCTCCAGAATCATGACGGGCATATTGGTTGCCGCCACAATACCCAAAAAGCTGGGCGGTTCGCCGGCAACCGGCGTTCCGCGATAGAGGTTGGGGAACAGCAGGACAGCGCCCGTCACGGCATCCGGGTTCGTTGCCGATGCCTGCCAATCACGCAAGCCGCGCAGAATCGGTACGGCCATGCGATCAAGGCCGACGACCGTCACCGGACGCCCGGTTTTGACGCCCGCAGTCATCAACGCAGCGACACCTTTGCCATTGAGCCCGCGTACAACCTCATTCGAGCGTTGCAATAACAATGAATCAAGCAGATCGACCATCCAGACGGTTGCACCCCGGCGAGCCAAGGCATGAGCGATGGCTTCAGCCCCCGTGGTTCGCCCGTATTGATTGGTGAACCAAAGAAACAAAAGGCCCTGCTGATGTGCCCCACCGACCACCTTGACATCCAACTCATTACCCTGGTCGCCGTAAGGCAGGGTGAAATCGGCCCAGGCACGCCCGAAAGCCATGCTGAGTAAAAGCAGCAACACAACCTGCATCCCGACCCGACGTTTGCTCAGCATGAATTCACCTTAAAAAATGCTATCTCTTGTTCATGGCATTGAGTCATCAAAGCCTCAACGCATTCCACACACAGGCTCTAAAGCCGGAGAAAATACAGACCACGGATCATCTGCATGTCGATTACAATGGCCCACTGATCGCTCAGACGGAATAAATCATAACCATCTAATGATTATATAGACTATGCCTAAAATTACCGCGCCATTGCTCGAATCAAAACTCAGACATCTGCCCCTGCTCCACCGCGGCAAAGTTCGCGATCTGTATGCCGTAGATGATGACCGTCTGTTGATTGTTACAACCGATCGCATTTCTGCCTTTGATGTCATCCTGCCCACGGCCATTGCGGGCAAGGGGCGGGTATTGACCGCGATTTCCCGCTTCTGGTTCGATCGCACCCGCAATATTGTGCCGAATCACCTGACGGACGATCAATCGCTGGCCGATATCATCCGCGATCGTGATGAGCGCGCCCTGCTGGAAGGTCGCAGCCTGATCGTCAAGCGACTCAAAGCATTGCCGGTCGAAGCCGTCGTGCGCGGCTACCTGATCGGCACCGGCTACAAGGATTATGTGGCCACCGGCGCGGTCTGCGGCATCACGCTCCCGAAAGGTCTGCCCCTGGCGGCCCGCCTGCCCGAACCGATCTTCACACCGGCGACGAAGGCCGCGGTGGGCGATCACGATGAAAACATCGATTTTGACACCACCGTTTCCCTGCTTGGTCGCCCACTGGCCGAACAGGTGCGGGATACCGCCATCAAGCTCTATCAGGAAGCTGCGAAATACGCATTGGAACGCGGCATCATCATTGCCGATACCAAATTCGAATTCGGTCTGGATGATCAAGGCACGCTGCATCTGATCGACGAGGCGCTCACACCCGATTCATCAAGGTTCTGGCCGGTCGATCAGTACAAAACAGGCATCAGCCCGCCGTCCTTCGACAAGCAATTCGTTCGTGACTGGCTGGAAACGCTGGACTGGGACAAAAAAACACCCGGCCCGCAAATCCCGGCCGATATTGTCGAACAGACCCGATCCCGCTATCTCGAAGCCTATCGCTTACTGACAGGGCATCATGATTTGGAACAGCCAAATGGACCCACTGAAAACTCAAGCAATCCACTTGCATTGAAATGAGTAACGCTGGCACAGCGCTCGCATCGGGAGGGCCTGGCCACCGAGGCGTCGTGATTCTTGCTACGGACACGGAGGTAGGCAAAACGTTTATCGGCTGCGCGTTGGCGCAAGCGCTTTGTCATGCCGGAATAGTCGTCAAGGTACGAAAGCCGGTTGAAACTGGCTGTACCTCGAAAGACGGCCAACTCGTACCAGCCGATGCGTGCTTGCTCTGGGCGGCGGCAGATAAAGCCGAGCCGCTGGACATCGTTTGCCCTTTGCGCTTTTCCCTACCCGTCGCTGCACCTCAAGCAGCCAAACACGCGGGCACTTCGCTCAAGTTTGACCGGGATATCGCGCCTATTCTTCAACCAGTAACACTTACGGCGAACGATCACGCGGCATCGGCCAAAAGCTTTTGGGTCATCGAAAGCGCGGGTGGGGCATTATCGCCCTTAACCGACGACCATTTGAATGTGCAGCTTGCTGCATTCACAAAACTTCCTGTGATTCTTATTGCTCACGACCGATTAGGCACCTTGAGCACCCTATTCGCACATATTGAATCATTGGCCCAAAGGGCTATCCCTATCGCGGCGATTGTGCTCAACCGACGCCCCAAACAACAGGATGCAGACAACCTCACTGCGCTCAAGGCGTGGCTACCTCACTTGGTGCGCGCGGACTCAGGCAGCCTCCCACCGCCTGTCGTATCGGTTGCTCAAGATGCAAATCAACAGGCCGTCGGTTTGGAGCTTCTCAACACAATGAACATTCAAATCAAGCCGTAACGCGCGTCCAAGCAGCCAAGAAAAGATAGGGAAGCGCTGATTTATTCAGCGCTTCCCGCTTGGGTCAGGATGCCCCAACAAGAACAAAGACGTCAGTCTTTGATTCGTGAGCGCCATCGCGGGCGTGTACCGCGATGAGCGAACTGATTTATTCCAAGGATGGAATAAATCAGCATTGACACAGGTTCACGCAGATAACCGACCACGAACCCAACGCAGCAAGGCGCCGAGCACGGGAACCTGGCTGTATAACTGCTCAGCCGGATCCCAATAGTCAACATGGTCTACCACCAAGCCCTCATCATCGAACACCACGCGGCTCACACCTACCAGCTTCAAATCACTGGGCGCACCACATAAAAAGCGCCAATAAAAAAACACCACGCGCGTATCCGGCACAAAGGCCATTTCATCGACGACAAACCGCAAATTCGGGCAGTTTTTGTAGCCATGGACGAACACACGCACGATAGCGTCGCGCCCCGTCACATCGTTGAAAGGGTCTTTGAAGTGGGCATTCGCCACAAACGCTTCGGATAAAAGTTCAAGCTGATCGACTTGCAGGCTCTCTATTACGTTACGGAAACGATGGGCAGCTTCGGCAATGGGCAATGGCGTCATTTTTTTATCATTCTGCGTGTCAATGCAAAAAAGAGGCGATAGGGCAAAATACGAATCAGTTTCATCACCAAACCAAAACCGGTGGGAATCAACAGTTCAAAACCCGAACGGTTCAATTTGCGAATAATCAGGCGCGCTGCCTCTTGGGGCTCGATGATACCGGGCATCTCGAAATCATTTTTATCGGTGAGCGGTGTGCGCACAAATCCGGGGTTAATCACGCGAAGGGCAACACCGCGCTGGGCAAATTCCGGCGCAAGCGACTCGGCCATATTGATCAAAGCCGCCTTGGTAGCGCCATAAGGCGCCGCATTCGGCAATCCACGAAACCCGGCCACGCTTGCCGTAACGATGATCTCGCCTGCACCTTGTGCCAAAAAATGGCCGCGCACGGCATCAATACCGTTAATCACGCCCATGAAGTTGATGCGCATCAAACGTTCAAACAAGGCTGCATCGAAATCATCAAGGCTCATGGGGGCGTAATCGGCTGCATTCAAGATGACGCGATCAAGCTGCCCCCATCGTTCAAGAAGCATAGCTAATCCATCACTCAGTGTTTTCGGTTCAGTTACATCGACGGGTACAAGTTGAACGTGCTCTGGGAAGCGCGCAGCCAAATCTCGCAGCGGGTCAATACGTCGCGCCGACACTACCACTCGGCACCCTTGTTCAAGCAATCCTTCAGCCAGAGCAAGACCAATACCGCTACTGCCGCCGACAATCCAGATGACCTGATTCTGGCTCTGTTTAGTTGCGTCCACTCTATGCACCTCAAGAAAAAATAAAACATTCCATCAAAGGCGCCCACACTCCATGTCTAGCCTGATTAGCACGCGATCTGAAAGAATACGCATAGTTGAGAAATATCTATACATAATATATACAATATTGATACATGAATCCAAACTCAACATTCACGCGTACATGATTTAACCGGATATTAAACCCTGTGCGTGAAAACCAGCTTACGAAAACGAATGAACCCAGAAAAAAACAATATGCCGAACAAGTCCTTGAAAATTGCTGTGATTGGCTCAGGCATATCCGGCATTGCCTCGGCCTGGCTATTGAGCCAAAAGCATCAGGTTCACTTGTTCGAAAAAAATGATTACCTCGGTGGGCATACCCACACTCATTCCATGAAAGACAACGGTCAAACGGTATATGTCGATACCGGCTTTATCGTATTCAATCGACCAAACTACCCGCACCTGACAGGATTACTCAAACACTTCAATCTACCCACCCAACCCACAGAAATGTCGTTTGGCGTGAGTCTGGATCAGGGGCGGCTTGAATATGGCGGCAGCAATTTAGCCACGCTTTTCGCGCAGAAAACCAATTTATTGCGTCCACGTTTTCTTCGCATGGTGCAAGATATCCTGCGCTTTAATCGAGAAGGCAAGGCAGCTTTGCAGGATGCCGGTTTTACCAA
>NCKC01000109.1 GCA_002282715.1 Halothiobacillus sp. 15-55-196
CGGACACAGCCAACGGATCAGCAACCGGATTTGGAGCTGGTTTAGGGATGTACCCGGTCTGCACCGGATAGAACCCCCGTTGGCGGCACCCCGCGAACAGCTCTACTACCTCCACACCGATGCAATGGGCACGCCGAGACTGGCGACCGACGCCAAACAGCAGGTGGTCTGGCGTTGGAACGAGGATGCGTTCGGGGCGAAGGTCTCAACGGATCAGGAGCAGCACGGTCATCGTAACCATGACTGGGATCACGGCAGAAGTCACGACATCGAAGTCAACCTGCGCTATCCCGGCCAGTACTACGACGCGGAAACGGGCCTGTTCTACAACTGGAATCGGTACTACGACCCGAGCACTGGGCGGTATGCCACCAGTGATCCGATTGGATTGAGTGGTGGGGTTAATACCTTTTTATACGTTGTGGGAAATCCTCTTGGCCACAGGGACTTGAAAGGTCTGCAAATTAGTGGGCTCCCCATTCCAATGGTACCACTTGGAATGGGGCCTGGTTTTGGAGGAAATGTTGCTGCAGGATTGCCGCTGGGCTTAGGGGCTATTGCCGCGGTAGGAGCTATTGCTGATTGGGCAATGAATAATGAAGGTGAAGAGCGTCCGCCGGCAGGTTCAAAACCTATCGACCAAACGCCTTGGTCAGGCGACCACCAGGACATTAAACGTGGTGTTGGCGCAGGGCCTAAAGATAACGTAAAAATTGATCCAAGTGACAACGTATGGGTACAAAACCCAGATGGCACATGGACAAATTATGGTGACGCAGGCAGTTACACAGGTTCTGGCAATCCATCTGGTAGAAGGGGGAAGGATCGTTGCAAATGGTAACCGACCAAAATAGAGACAGCATTGCCCTTACGTTTAAGACCAAATTATTCAGCGCGACATATATTACTTCGCAATTCCATGTGGAGCCGGATAGTTCTGTTAATGCCGGAGAAAGTTTCCGTACTACTGCCGGTGAAATCCATAACACTGGGCCTCAAACATGGAGTCTTTGGACCCGCATATTTGAAGCCGGGTCAAGTGGCGACAATCACACAATTGAAGATTTTTTTGTCGAAATATTAGACCTTTGTGAAGAACATGCGAGTCTTGTGGCAGAGATTTTGAATAATGGCGGTATTGCGACTATTCAAATCAGATTGCGCGGCACCAATAATATTGGTGTCGAGTTCAATTCCTTGGCGCTTCACAGGCTATCAATTCTTGGCATGAGTTTATCTGTTGAAGTGTTTCCTGAGACTTAGAGGTTGGATCAATGAGGGCTTTCTTCGGATTTTGCAGGGCTAAGGGGTGTTTTATCACCTAGACTGAGCTGGTTGGCGGGAGTATGCGCTGAAGGTCGATTCGTCCAGCTTCCCAGCAGTTTTTTGATGGGGTACCGCTGATCTTTAACATCGCCCCATCTATCACGCCGTCCACAGTCGCGGGGACACCTACGATGCCAACGGCAACCGTCTGAGCCAGCTACTGCCCGACGGCAGCACCAAAGCGTATAGCTACGCGCCGCAAAGCAATCGCATGACACAAAACGGTCGCACGGCTGTGCGCTTGGATGCCGGAGGCAATACCCTCGACGATGGCAAGTACCAATACCGTTATAATGCCGCCGGTCGATTAGCAGAGGTCCAGCAAGGTGGTCAGGCCATCGCCAGCTACCGCTACGACTATGAAGGGCTGCGTCGGCAAAAGATCACGGCAAAAGGCACCACCGACTTTATCTATGACTCTGCCGGTCATCTGTTGAGTGAGCAACGCAACGCCAGATCATCTGATGTCTTACGCGATGGCGTGCGAGATTACCTCTGGGACGACCGAGCACCGGTGGCTCAAATTGACGGACACAGCCAACGGATCAGCAACCGGATTTGGAGCTGGTTTAGGGATGTACCCGGT
>NCKC01000020.1 GCA_002282715.1 Halothiobacillus sp. 15-55-196
CGTCTTGGCGAAAGAGCGCGGTATAACGATGGAACGCATCGCGCAAGAGCCTTTTATCATGCGCGAACCCGGTTCGGGCATTCGCCATAAGGTCGAAGAGCACTTCGCCCGCCACCAGCAAAGTATCAAAACGCGTCTCGTGCTCGATGGCAATGAGGCAATCAAGCATGCGGTCGCTGGGCGATTAGGCATTTCGGTGGTGTCCGCTCATGCCTTAAATCTTGAAAACAGCCAAGGGCCGCTCGTGAAGTTGGATGTGCAGAGCTTTCCGCTTCAGAGCATGTGGAATATTGTCTACCCCCGTGGAAAAGCACTGTCGGTGGTTGCTCGCCAGTTTCTTTCGTTTCTCAAAATCCATGGCGGCGATTATTTGCACATTGGTTGATAGAACGGCCCAATTTCAAGATTCGGTTTAATCATTTCTAAAATTGATATAACATAATAATAATCTATCAAAATAGAGGTGTTTTTAACCATGACCAGTACAAATCCCGAAAAAGCCCAACCTTCTGCTTCGCGGCTTTTGCGCCACTTAAGTGTCATGACCTTGGTGGAGGGCGCTTCTCTGATTGCATTGGTTTTGATCGCCGTTCCCATAAAATACGGTCTTGATTTTCCTTTGGCCGTGAAGGTGGTCGGCCCGATTCATGGCGCTTTGTTCGTTTGGACCATGGGTGTGCTTTTGGTGAGTGTGATTGCCGGACGCCTGGCCATTGCCAAAGGTGCGGGTGTGTTTTTGGCCGCACTTATCCCTTTTGGTGGCTTGTGGTCACACCGGTTGCTGGATCGAGAGCTCGCTCATCGTGAGCCTAAAAGCCCAGTGAAATAAGGGCGCCTCGAAAAACCTACTGCGCGCCCCGATTGCCGCGTTGGGCGGTGCTCGCTCCCTCGCCTATCTATTTGATATGTCTCGGTCGCTGCGCTCCGGCCGCCTTGCACTCGGGCCGCTCGTGACGGTTTTCCGAGGCGCCCATAAATTAGCAGCCCGCCGGGCTTGCCTCCAACCCTGTTATAGTGCGCCTTGCGATCGCTTGGCCACTGAGACAGGGTTTTTTTATGACCATTTCTATTGATGTGAATGATGTTGAATTCACAGCCATCCGGTCTCAGGGTGCGGGCGGGCAGCATGTCAACAAAGTTTCTACGGCCATTCATCTGCGCTTTGATATTCGTGCTTCATCTTTACCCGATGAAATCAAAGAAAAAATCTTGGCAGTCTCCGATTCGCGCATCAGTCGAGACGGCGTGATCGTGATCAAGGCGCAACGCTTTAACAGCCAAGACAAAAACCGTGCTGATGCGCTGGCGCGTTTGCAGGCGCTGGTGGCATTGGCAACCCGCCCCGTCAAACCGCGCAAGCCGACCAAACCAACCCGCGGCGCGCAATTGAAGCGCTTGGCGAAAAAGGTGCAGCGCGGCCAGACCAAACTGCTGCGCGGACGCGTCGTCGAATAACCTCAGGACTCTTCCGTTATGGCGCAAAAAGCGACTGTCTATAAAGTCGATCTCGATATTTCTGATATGGATCGGTCTTATTACCTAAGCCATCACCTGACGCTGGCCTTGCATCCCTCGGAAACCGAATCGCGCATGATGTTCCGCCTGCTGGCCTTTGCACTGAATGCGCAGGAAGCGTTGCAGTTCACGCGCGGGCTATCGGCGGATGACGAACCGGACATCTGGCTCAAGGATCTCACGGGCGCGATTGATCTGTGGATCGAGGTGGGTTTGCCGGACGAGCGCCGTCTGCGCAAAGCTTGTGGGCGGGCAAAGCAGGTGCTGGTTTACGCATACGGTGATCGTGCCGTGTCCGTATGGTGGTCAAAATCTGCACGCGAGTTGGCGCGCCTCGACAACCTGCGCGTGTTCTCCATTGACGATGAGTCACTTGACGGGTTGACCGCACTGGTAGGCCGAGGGATGCATCTGTCCGTCAGTATTCAGGATGGCGATGTCTGGATATCTGACGGTGAGGCCAATGTGCCGGTGATTATCCGGGCGTTGGCGTCTTAATAATCGAAGCAGCTTTCGCCTCATTTCCGTGCCGCGGTTTTATGACCACAGTGCAGGTCATGCCCGCTGCAATGTGGACGTTCGCGGGAATCTTCTCCAGCTTGATGCGCACGGGAATCCGGCTTGCGAGGCGTACCCAGTTGAATACCGGGTTGACGTCTGCCGTCAGGTCCGGCGCGACCGGATTGTCCCGATCCGCAATGGCGTAGGCAATGCTGGCGACCCGCCCGCTAATTGCCTTGGTGTGCCCCAACAGGGTCACCTGAGCGGGATCGCCCACCTGAACGTGCCGCAAACGCGTTTCTTCGAAATAGCCGTATACCCAGAACGAGTCGGCATCGACGATGGCCATTTTGGGTGCGCCAACGGCGGCGTAATCACCGGGACGCAACAACAGGTTGGTGACATAGCCGTTGACCGGCGCGCGAACGGTGGCTCGCTGCAGATTGAGTTTGGCGAGGTCCAGTTCGGCTTTTGCCTGGTCGTAGGCTGCCATAGCTTCCTGTGCGGCCATCTGCGTGTCGTTATTCTGCTCGGCGGATACTACTTCAGGATCGAGTGCGACCCGTCGTTTGGCCTGCTGCCGCTTCATTTCAAGTGTCGCTCGCGTCGCAGCCAGGTGCGCTTTTGCATTGGCGAGTGCGAGCTGGTAGCGCGCTGGGTCCACTTCAAACAGAACATCACCCCGGTGGACGAATTCGTTATCGTGTACCGGAACCGCAACCACGCGGCCGCCGACATCAGCCGTGATCTGCACGATATTAGCCCGCACCCGACCATCGCGGGTCCAGGGTGAATCCATGTAGCGCAGCCATAATTGGTACCCCAGATAGACGGCGATTCCGACAATCAAGCTGGTTAAAACAAAGCGGCCGACCGCAGCGAGTTTCATGAGTACCACCATAGCCCAAGGCCACTGAACAAAATCACAAACAGGGCAAACCGGAACAGGGCCGGGTGCCAGACAAAACGATCCCAATCGACATCACGCAGAAGTTGATCGATCAGCACGAAGATCAGGGCGCTGCCGATCAGAATGAGCAGCAATGTCGGTATCAGTGCATCGAACACCGGAATTTCACGCGGCATAACCGGCCACCTCCTTGTTCACTTCAGGCGAGGGGTCGGCAGGGCGGCCAAGATCTGGTAGGGCTTGAACCTGAAGATGAATCAGGTGCAGATATATCTGGATTTTTCGGTCATTGGATGTCGACTCTTTCCCCTTGGTCTCGAGTACTTGGTCGAATACCTGCGGGATGACGTTGTTGAATGCCTGCCGAAGTGCGCGCAAATTGCGCTGATTTCGATGGCGGTAAAACTGGGCCAAGGCGGAAATGGCCGTTTGAACGGACGACAGTCGGGTGGCATCGAGAGAATGGGGTTGTCCGAGCAGCGTGCGCAATTCCAGGACGGCGCTGCCCAGCTCCTGGATGGTCAGCGCATCGGTCAATATGGCGCGATCTTTGGCTGTGTTGAAACCACGCATGCCGGCGATCTGCCGCAGCAACTCGCGGGTGTCGCGTTCGAATTGCGGGCGCAGTCCGGGCAGCGGGTTCAGGCAGGCGATGATGAGCTGTCGGTTCAGTGCCCGCATCATGCGATAGCGTGACAACTGGTTGCCCATAGGCATGACGGTCAAGAAGGCGAGCGCCGCGATCGTGGCCGAGACCAGCAGGGCGATCCCGCTATTCAATAGTCCGGCGTAGTTGAATTGGGTGACATTGTCCGGGATGGCCAAGGTGCTGAAAAACAGCCCGAAGCCCACCCCGATCGCGCCCCATTTCGGGCGAGTCATCAAATAGGCGGCGAAGGCCAGAAACGGTATCAGCCCAAACGTCAATTGGATGAATCCATGCAGATTGGGCAAGACCATGAACTGGAAGACAAAGGCGGCGGCGAACGACAGGGCAATCCCCTGCCACATCTGGAAAACCATTTTGGCGGGATTCGGTGCGGTGGAAAACAGGGCGCTGACGACAACGGCGATGGTGAGTGCCAAAACGCCGGTCGGCCACGACGAGTTGATCCAGAACACTGACATCACGCCCAGAATCAACACAGTGCGCAAACCTGCGATCAGGGGTTGTGAGAAATCCGTCGCGTGACGGCCATGCTGAATCAGAGGGGCGCGGTCGTCATCCTCAATGATTCGTTCATCCTGCAGAGCCGAATGACTGCGTCCGTAACACCGGAACTCATCGAGAAACTGTTCGAGCAGCATGATTGCTGTATCGAAGGCGAGCTGCTGTTCGGGCGAGAAGGTATTTTCCGTCTGGATTCTGGATTTGTGTTTCTGTATTTCGGCCTGCCACTCGCCGATATGCGTCACGAGTTGCTTCGCTTGCGAGGCTGATGTCGAAACATGGGTTTGCAGTAGCCGCACACCCGTGGCCAGCAGCGGATCGAGCGCTTCGCGGACGACATTCATGCCGGAGTCATTGAGCCGCAGGATGTGTCGGTTCAGAACGTGCAGCGTGCTGGCGGCGGCAATCAAATCGGCGCTCATGCGCAGAATGGTCTGGTTTTGCTGGCGGGTTTTTGGGTTGTCGAAAATCCCGACGGAGCGGTAGCTGTCGAGCGTCACGATTTCGTTGATCGCCTTCAGGTGCAGACTACCCCATTCCTCGATGGGAACCCCGAAGCTGAGCGCTCGACCTGATGAGTTGGCAAAGGTTGCGAATCGCTTGAGTGCGGCCGAAAGCAACAATTCGCGCATCGAAAGCGGAAAGACGAGTCCACTGACGGTGCTCGCGACCAGAATGCCAAGCAGGACTTCGGTGAGCCGCGTGACAGCAATATCAAATGCGGCATTGGGATCCAGAGCGGCGGGCAAACCGACCAAGCACGCGGTGTAGCCCGCTAAAACGAAGGCGTAGGACTGGAAGTTGCGATAGATCGTTGCGCCCGCGGTAAGCATGCCGACCCAGATCGCCAGCCCGATCAGGAACATAACCCGTTCCTGTGCGAAAGCGGCCACAAGCAGTAGTGCCACGCCGCTGCCGATAATAGTGCCCAGAGCGCGGTAGAAGCCTTTCGCCAGTACCATCCCCGTTCGGGCCTGCATGACGATGAATACGGTAACGACCGCTGTCTTCGGCGATTCCAGTTCCAGTCGATACGCCAGCCAAAGCGCAATCAGCGCAGCAATTAACGTTTTGAGCACGAACAGCCAACTTATCGCCTCTTCCTTGAAGAAGCCTTGCACGGCGATCAGGCGTTGCCGCCCGATGAGCACTGATGATGACGGCTCGGGATTCACGGCATTTGTTCCTGCCCTTCGATGACCTTGCGCAACAGATAGTCGAGCTGCAGGCGTTCCGCTGTGTCCAGCAGGGCGAAGTTGTTTCGGGTTACCGCGACGACATCAGGGAGAATCTCCATGATCCGCTTCTCGCCGGCTGTCGTCAGGCGTACCTGTACCTTGCGGCGATCAACGGCATCGACTTCTCGGGAAATCAGGCCTTGGCGCAATAGATCGTCGCAAATGCGGGTGATGTTCGCCGATTTTTCATGGGTGGCATCTACCAGTTGCGAGGGGGTCAGCGTCTGGTCGCTAGAACCGAAGAGCATGACCATGACGGCGTAGCCGGTGTGATTCAGACCATGGTGTTTAAGAGCACGGTTGGCATGATTGGCGAGGCCCTTGGCGACGAAGTTGGTCAATCGCGCGAGGGTGACGGTTTCCCGATCGAAGGCGGGGAAACGTTGCGCCGTCAGGGCGAGACGGGCATCTGCTGGCGCAAAGCTCTTTGCCAGTTTTGCGGCAGGTGTTGACTTGGTCATCCGGTGACTCCTTGTGAAGCATGGGGCAAGGTGTGGTGCAGAACGGCTCCGCCGAGCGCAGCGTACAACTGAGCGAGTGCGGCGCTGGCTTCGGCGTTCAGCGAAATGCGTTGTGCTTGCAGATTGAGTACGGATTGTCGGGCGGCCAGCACGGGAAGATGATTGGTCAGCCCTGCGGCAAAGCGTTGTTCAGCGCGTTTTTCGTTCTCGGTGGCCGCGCGTAGCGCGTCGTTCAACGCAGCACGCCGTTCTGCAAGCGTGTGGAGTTGTGTCAGGGCGCTGGCCGTTTGCTGCAAGGCGGTGAGCAGCGCCTTGTTGTATTCGGCGATGGCTTCGTCGTAGGCGGCGGTACGGTCGCGCAACTGTCCGCGCAGTCGTCCACCTTCGAAAATAGGCAGGGTGAGCGCAGGAACGACGCCATAGTGCGCGGAATTCGATTGCAGGAAACGCGAAAAACCGCCGGAAGCGGCAAGTCCGCCCACATAAGCGGCCAGGTTGATATCCGGGTAAAACGCCGCTCTTGCGACGTGAATGTCACGGGCGGCTGCTTCCATCTGCAAGCGTCGTGCGCGGATGTCCGGGCGGCTGCCGATCAGGTTCGCCGGTACGTCATGCGGAACCGACCAATCATCGCCCAACGCGACTGTCGGCGCTTGCAGCGGGGTGTCTGTCGCGGTGCCCCGCCCGGTCAAGACGGCAATCTGCTCGGCACGCAGGTGAAGGTCTCCCGAGTAGGTCGCTACATCTTCCTGATAGCGGGCGGCGGTTAGTTGGGCATCGTACAGATGCGCAGCATCCGTCAGGCCGTGATTGAGGCGAATTCGCTCGATCTGTACGGCTCGGTCGGCATCAGTCTGGCGTTCGGTGGCCGTTCGCAACAGCGCGACATCGGCGGCATAGTGCAGATACGCGCTCACCAGTTGGCTGGAAAGCAGCAAAGCGGCGGCATTTCTGGCCTCGACACTGGCCTTGAGGCGATCTTCGGCCGCTTGAACGATCGCCCGATTCCTTCCCCATAAATCCAGCGAGTAGCTGGCCGAAAGATTAAAGCCATTGTCCCACGTTGTGCTGCCACCGAATGGCGGGGGGAAGAACTGGTTATTGGTCCAGTGCGCTCGGCCGACGTGGGCATCCAGATCAACGCGCGGGCGCTCGACGGCCCCGGCGGCTTCACTCAATCCTTCCGCCTGGCGGATGCGCGCACGTGCAATGGCGAGATCAGGGTTCTGCCTTAGTGCCTGAGTCATCAGCGCGTCGAGCTGCCGGTCGTGGAATGCATGCCACCATGCCTGCGCCGCGCTGGCGTTGGATTCTCCATCAGTTTGATGTGACAAGCCCGAGCTTACGTTCAGTTGATCAATGGTCGTAGGGTGAGCATGCGGCAGGATGCCCGAAGGATCGGCGCAGGCCGCCAGCAGCGCGCACACAGCGACGATGGCGCTGCCCCGAAGTGCAGATACTGACGTGGTAATTATATTCATAAATAAATAATACATTTATGAAATAAAAAGTGAAGAGGTTTTTTTACTTTCGTAGCGAAAGTCATGAACTGGCGATTAAGAACAGAGTTGGTCAAGTTCAGACTTGCCAACACACGGGCAACTACATGTCACGGCTAGTAATTATTACTTGCATTTAATCTTAATCTAAGGTTCATCCCGGTGTCACTCACCCTTCATCGAAGCCACCTAAAGTCGCGTTCCACAAGCCAGTTTGGGCTTGATATTGAATGCAAAATAAATCCCATATCCTTAACGATGAACAAAAATATCCTCGCGCTGGCCATTGCCGGCGTCCTTTCGCTCGCTTTGGTTGAACACCACGCCTCAGACGACTCAACGGCAGTTGCAACGCCTGAACCAACTGGTACCTCACTGGCAACCCCAACAGGCGCAGCACAGAATGAATTCATGGTTGCGACCGATTTCACCGTGCCCGATTACACAAGTAACCTCAATGGGTCCTCAGACACGTTGCAAACAGCTGCGGTCGATGCGGCCAAAACTCAGCCTTTTGGTTTTCACAAGCTGGTCGCCACCGGTTACGAAGACAATAACGAAACGTTCGGCTGGATCAAAGATAAAGACAAAAAGGGACTGGTATTCGCTGATGGCAGCAAATACATCTGTAATGGTACCAACCAGGGCGTGGGTTCTGGTTTAGACAATTCTTCGCTGATCAAGCAGGCCGATGGCAGTTTGCGTCTGGTTGCGCAGTTCGAGTGCCAGGTCGGTGCAATGTACACCGCCGGTATAGATCAGGATGCCGTGACGGGTGCATTGAGCATGAAGCCAAACACTCTGCAATTTATCGATCAATCCGGTGAGTTCGGCGGGTACACGCACTGCGCCGGTGTGGTAACGCCTTGGGGTACGCATCTGGGTTCGGAAGAATACGAGCCAAATGCGCGCAAGAACGGCCAAACCGCCGTAGAGAAAACTGGTGATAGTTATTACAACGCCACTTTCCCGTTCTGGACAGGCAAAGTTGATGCGGAACAATCAAATGATCCGACCACCGGCATGAACCCGTATTTCTATGGCTGGATTCCGGAAGTCAAGGCCGACGGCACGGGTTTTACCAAGCACTACAGCATGGGGCGCGTATCGCACGAACTGGCCTTCGTGATGCCGGATCAAAAAACTGCCTATATGTCTGATGACGGTAGCAATGACGGTTTCTACAAATTCGTAGCCGACACCGCGGGTGATTTGAGTGCGGGCACGCTGTATGCCGCCAAGTTCACGCAAACCGACGCCACGGGTGGCGGTAAGTTCAACTTGAGCTGGATTGATCTCGGTCATGCCGACGACGCGACGATTCGTGCCGAAGTAGCCAAGCGTCCGTTGTTCGGTGACCTGTTCAACACCGCTGATCCCGATGCGACAACCAATGCCTGCCCGACGGGTTTCAGCAGCATCAACACCGAAGCCGGCCTTGAGTGCCTGCAAGTCAAGACGGGCATGGACCTGATTGCCTCTCGTTTAGAAACCCGCCGTTACGCAGCCATGATGGGTGCGACCACCGAGCTGCGCAAAACCGAAGGTATCACCTTTGATGCGGCCAACCGCACGCTGTATGTGGCGATATCGGCCATTGAACGGGGCATGCTCGACAACGATCCGAAATACGATCTGGGCAGCAATAACGATGTGAAGCTGGCTAAAAACACCTGTGGCGCAGTCTATGCGCTGCCTGTCGATACCAACTACAACGCGACCGCATGGAATGTGGTGATCGCGGGCACGCCCACAACCTATGATGCCAACTCGCCTTACGCGGGCAACAAGTGTGATGTGAACGGGATTGCGAACCCCGACAACATCAACATGATCCCCGACACCAATCTGCTGATGATCGGCGAAGACAGCGGTGCGCACATCAACAATGTGTACTGGGCGTATGACCTCGATACGAAGTCGCTCAAGCGGGTGTTGACGGTTCCCAAGGGCGCCGAAGTCACCTCTACTTTCTGGTATCAGTTCGGTGATTTCGCTTACCTGAGCGTGGTCGGTCAGCATCCTTTGGAAGATGTCAGCACCGCGACACCTGACCAGAAGCAAACCCTGCTCGGTTACATCGGGCCGTTCGTTAAGAACTGATTCATCCAGAATCAAGATGACGGCGCTTAGCCGTCATCGCCCAAGGCCGAAATGAGGGCCGATGAATCATCGGCCTTTTTCCCATCGATGTTTCAGTAACAACCTCTGCAGCATCAAGCCTCGATGGAAAAAAGTCATTCTGGTTCGACCAGACCCCCATGCTGTTCAAATCGAGGGTATCCCCGTGCGCCGTTCTGTTGATAAAACCATCCTGATTACTTCACTGGTGGCATTGCCTTTCTTGCTTGCGAATTGTGGCGGCAGCGGAACGGATACCGCCAAAACGACTACTTCCGATGGGGCTGCCGACAAAACGGTCGTGTCACTCAACAGTGATGCCATGCTCAACCCGGCCGCCTACATCCCGCCTCAGTGCTACACCCAAACCCGTGATGAAACGGGTGCGTTTGCCGGAAAATCCTCCAACCCCTGTTTTGCCTGTCACAACATGGGCAAAGAGCCCAATTACACCAACGATGCAGATCTGCAACTCACCTACGCCATGCCGGCGTTTGCGCAAAAGAACAACTGGTCGAATCTGTTTATCGACCGACGCCCGGAAATCGCCGCGATCGCCGATGCAAAAATCATCGAGTACGTTCGTCAGGATAATTACCACGATGCCGACGGTCAGGTAGCACTCCAACGCGTATTGAACGCACCATTGCCCGCCGGATGGGACGCTAACGGAGATGGCAAATGGAATGGATACATTCCCGATGCTTACTTCAGTTTCGACGAGACCGGTTTTGACCACGCGCCGGACGGCACTTACACCGGCTGGCGTGCCTTTGCCTACGCGCCCTTTCTCGGCACCTTCTGGCCGACCAACGGCAGCACCGATGATGTGCTTATTCGCTTGGCACCCGCGTTCCGCGAGAAAACCGACGGCACGTTTGATCTGACCACCTACACCGTCAACCTGGCCATCGTGCAGGCGATGATCCAGCGTGAAAACGTGCCGATTGCAGCAGTCGACGAACGGATCTTCGGTGTCGATCTCAATCGGGACGGCCAACTCGGTCCGGCAACGCAGATCACCTACGATTGGTCGCCCACGGAAGGGCGAAACATGCAGTATGTCGGCCTGGCTGGCGAGCAACTGGCTCAAGGTCAAGTGCATATCGCAGCAGGCTTATACCCTGAAGGCACCGAGTTCATTCATACCGTGCGCTATCTCGATCCGGTGGGCGGCGAGGTGGGGATTGGGATGTCGGCGCGTATGAAAGAGGTCCGTTACGCCGTGAAACGAGGCTGGAATAATTTTGCCCAGTTGAAGAGTTACGCTGATGGCGAGGTACTGGAGGATATACGTTTTCCTGACCGCCTGCGGCGCTTTGTCGGCAACAACGAAACCGGGCTACAAAATGGCACCGGCTGGTATTACGCGGGATTCATCGAGGACAAGCAGGGTGATCTGAGGCCACAAAGCAAAGAGGAATTGAGCGCCTGCATGGGCTGCCACAGTGCCTTGAGCGTAACCACTGATTCGAGCTTTGCATTCCCGCGCAAACTCAATTCGGATCAAGCCGACGGCTGGTATCACTGGTCGCAACGCACCAAGGGCTTGAACGGCTTGCCGGAACCCCAATACGCCAACGGGGTGTATGAATACACCCATTACCTTGATATCAACCATGCGGGCGATGAGTTCCGCGAAAACAAGGAAGTCATCGCCAAATTCTACGGCACCGGTTCAACGCTTATTCCGGGCCAAGTAGATGCCTTGCATCACGATATCGGCACCTTGCTGTTGCCTTCCAAGGAACGCGCCATCGCGCTCGATAAAGCCTATTACCTGATTGTCCAGGAGCAAAGTTTCAACAAAGGTCGCGATGCCATCATCGAACCGCCGGTCAATATCCACAAAACCGTGGGTGAGGATGAAGCCACGGGCGTGAAGGAAGTTTATTTAATTCCACGTTGATGGTTATTTGATGGTTGTTCATGGAAATCAGGGCAACTGTTCTGCGGGGATGCCCTGTGGTGCAGGTATGGAAATGAGCGTCCGTTCACCAACGCCTTCCCGAACCACAATCAAACGTTGACCATCCGCGCTGAAACTGGCGCCTTCCCATTGCTCGATTGATGGCAAGGACACCGATGCGAACGGCTTTTGTAGTGCCGCATGCCAATCCTCGTTTGCCCTGCGGTGGAAGTAATACACCGCGCTGTAGGTTAGGATCGCCAACAGGCGGCCATCGGGCGCGAGCGCCATGGCTGTGGGTTGACCGGCATACGGGCTGGTGAATGGATGCAGCAGCCAACTGACGAGATCGGGGGCGGGCAGCGTGGGTAAATTGGCAATGAATCGCGCTGTCACGACCGCTGCTTTTTTCTCCTGTGCGCTGATAGGCTTGCGGTCGCTCAGGTTCACGCGTGATGCCAACGGGATAGCAAACAGCCGTGCCGGTTTTTCCCGCTTGCTGAGCAGTAAGAACTCGTTGTTTTGCGCATCAAACACCAGCGATTCGGCATCGTGGCCGCCGCTAAAGCCACCTTGGCGTCGCGGTGCGGGTGCTTGATCGGGATAACGAAAACGGATGAGCGCCGTTGGCCTCTGGGTCATATTGGTTTTGAGCGCAACAGGTTCTGGAACAAACCACAGCCGATAATCCGGCCAAGTGCCGCGATTGTCGCCGATATCACCGATCACGAGCGTCGGGTTTCCATCCAGTTCAAGGTGGGTGATGGCTTCCCAATCGCGTTGCCGAACATGATCGAGTTTGAGTGTGCTGAGCAACTTGCCATCGGCGTTGATGGCGAACAGGAGTGGCACACCTTTTTTAGAGGAAGCCGGCAGGTTGATGTTGTCGTTATGCGTCCAGTACACGCCAACATGCTGTGGTGAGCGGGTCAGACCACTGGCTTCATCGACGATGGACGGCAATGTTGCCGCAAAGGCGCTGTGGCCGATAAAAAACAGCAGACAAAACAATGCCGCCGATCGGTAGGTATGAATCGGCGGCACTTTTGCCCTCAAGGCGGAGCGGAAACTCAATCTCGGCAATTACCCTGAAACTACTCGGCAGATTTGCCTTTGGTGTTCAGGCCGAGCAGCGTGTATGCCGGGCAGAAATTGAACAGACCGGTCAGCAACGGGATGATCCCGATATAACCCCAGTAGCCAATGCCACCGATATTGAATACCGATAGGGCGATGAGCACCAGGCCAACCACAATCCGCAGAATTTTATCAATTGAACCAACATTTGTTTTCATCACTGAACTCCGGATAAATAAGGGGAACTATTTAAGCAGGGCATGAAATTTTATAATGAACGAATAGAGTTTAGATTATTTCGGTCGCTGGTGATGCTTCACCAGGTGAATGGCGTGCCCATGCTCAAAGTACACGGTGAACTCAGGGTAAACCCAGCGCGTGATCGGCGGCTGATATTTGGTGCCCTTTGCCGGTTCAGGTGCCAGTTTCTTGCTGGGCTGGCCGAACTTTCTGGCCACCTGGGTCATGGACAGGCCATGGACGTAAAATTTTGTTCCGGGCTTGGCCTGATTGATGTCCGGCCGCATGACCAACTCATCGGCCGACGCGACTTGCGCACCCATCACGAGCGCAAAACCGATGCCGAATGCCGACAGGTTGCGGACAAAACGAGAGAAAAAAGGCGAGGTCCGTTGATCCATAACAACAACTCCTAAATGGGGGCGAGACATAATTTTCCAGGGGTGTTCAGTTCGAAGTTTGACCGAGTGCACTTAAAAGATAGTGTAACGCGCTCTGAATCATTTCGGTACTCCTGCGGTCATAGTGTGCCCGCGGCTGCTAAACTGCCGGGTGTTTTATAAAAGAATCCGGCGGATACTCGGCATGTTTCGATCTTTTGAATGGCTCATCGGCTTGCGGTACACCCGCGCCAAGCGGCGTAACCGGTTCGTCTCCTTCATATCGGCGACGTCGATCATCGGCATCACGCTGGGGGTGACGGCGCTGATCGTGGTGATTTCGGTGATGAACGGGTTTCAGGATGAACTGCGGCATCGTATTCTCGGCATGACGGCGCACGCCACCATCAGCGAGAACGGTCAGGCTTTGCAGGACTGGCGTTCACTGGCGCAAAAGGTCCAAAACGAGCCGGATGTAGTAGCTTCCGCACCCTACGTTCAGGCCGAGGCGATGCTGTCGGCACAGCCGAATGTCTCCGGCGCGATCATCCGTGGTATCGAGCCAAAATACGAGAATGACGTGACCGATATCGGCAAGCACATGGTCGCCGGTTCGTTAAGTGATCTCAAGCCGGGCGGGTTCGGCATTGTGCTCGGTGAAGCGTTGGCCCAAAGCCTGGGCGTGGCGGTGGGCGATAAGCTCATGCTCATCACCGCCAACGTCGCCGTGACGCCTGTGGGTGGCTTGTTGCGTCAGCGGCAGTTCACCGTGGTCGGCATCTTCAAGGTTGGCATGTACGAATACGATCGCGGTTCGGCATTCATCGATCTCAAGGATGCGCAGGCTTTGTTCCGGATGGGTGATGGCGTGACCGGTCTGCGGCTGAAACTCGACGATATGTTCCGCGCACCCTGGGTCGCGCGCGATTTGAACCTCAAGCTCGGCAACCCGTACTGGACGACCGACTGGACGCAGGCGAACGGCAATTTCTTCCGCGCGGTGCAGACCGAACGCACCGTCATGTTCATCATTCTCTCGCTGATCGTGGCGGTTGCGGCGTTCAATATCGTGTCCACCCTGGTGATGGTGGTGACGGACAAGCGCGGCGACATTGCGATTCTGCGCACGCTCGGCGCAAGCCCCGGCAGCATCATGCGCATCTTTCTGATTTCCGGTACCGTGATCGGCCTGATCGGTACGTTGATCGGCGTGGGCTTCGGGGTGCTGATCGCGTCGAACGTCGAAACCATCGTGCCGTGGATCGAGCATCTCACCGGTACCCAGTTCATGCCTGCCGACGTGTATTACATCAGCGAAGTGCCCTCGCGCCTCGACTGGAACGACGTGTGGCACGTCGGCTTGATGGCCTTCGGGTTGTCCTTCCTTGCCACGATTTATCCTGCCTGGAGCGCCTCGCGTGTGCAGCCAGCCGAGGCTTTGCGTTATGAATGACATCTCCACCACCATCGGTAATCCCGATATCGTGCTCGAAACCCGCAACCTGCACCGCACCTATCGCGAGGGCGATCTTGTCGTGCCGGTGCTCAAAGGGATCGATCTGGCTGTCAAAAAGGGCGAAATGCTTGCGATTGTCGGCGCATCCGGTTCCGGGAAATCCAGCCTGCTGCAATTGATGGGCGGGCTGGACAAGCCGACGGCGGGTGAGGTCTGGCTGGCCGGGCACCTGCTTTCCAGCCTGGGTGAAGCGGCGCGCGGCACGCTGCGCAATCGTCATCTTGGCTTTGTTTATCAGGCACATCATCTGCTGCCCGAATTTTCGGCGCTCGACAACGTCGCCATGCCGTTGTTGATTCGTCGCTTGCCCCGAATCGAAGCCCATGCACGTGCCCGAGGGATGCTCGAAGCCGTCGGGCTGGGTGCGCGTGCGGAACATCGCCCCGCAGAGCTTTCTGGTGGTGAACGTCAGCGGGTCGCCATTGCCCGCGCGCTGGTGACGGAGCCGGCGGTGGTGCTGGCCGATGAGCCGACCGGCAACCTCGATAGCCACAGCAGCGACAGTGTCTTCAATGCCATGGTGTCGTTGAATCAGCGGTTCGGAACCGCCATCGTGCTGGTCACGCACGACAACCAACTGGCCGAACGCATGCAGCGGGTATTGGTGATGCACGATGGCGTTTTGAACGCACGCGCGGTGGGTTGATCAATCTCTGATTGAATCAGATTCCTTCGAGCACTGGTTATGAACGGGTAAATCCCCCAGCCCCCTTTTTCAAAGGGGGATATCAGCCTCCTCTTTTTGAAAAAACGCCTTACCCTTTGTAAAAGGGGGAAAGAGGGGGATTCGGGCTGGCTTTGCATTCGAGCATCCATAAGCAAACTATGTTAGTGTCGGGTTAGGCTCTGTTTGGCCTCGTCGCAGCTCGCGAGGGCGAGCCGGCGGCTGATTGACTCGATTGGCTTTGCTTGAAGGGAGTTCCTCGGTGGCTCAGAAAAACCCGGATTCCTGTTTTGAACACCCCAAGTATGCGGGGTTTTCCCCGGCGCTCGACGACGCGTACCGCCTGCTCGACAGTGCACTGATCTACTATCAGGGGCAGCCCGTCGGCACGGTCGCAAGCACGGATCATACGGCGCCTGCCGTGAATTACAGTGATTGCTTCGTTCGAGATTTTTTCTCTGCCGGGCTCGTCATGTTGCTTGAAGGCCGTGCGGATATCGTCCGTTCTTTTTTACACGTCATCATGCAGCTTCGTGGCCAGCAGGAAGCGCTGGAAGGTCAGCAGATCGCGCCCGGTGTGCTGCCTGCTTCGTTCCGCGTGCATCGTGATGCCAATGGCGAGGAAAGCATCCTCGCCGATTTCGGTGACCGGGCCATCGGGCGCGTTGCGCCCGTCGATTCGATGATGTGGTGGGCCGCTTTGCTGCGTGCCTACGTGCGGTACACGGGTGATGAAGCCTTTGCCCGGACGCCGGAAATTCAGCGCATGTTGCGGATGATTTTAAGCCTGTGCCTGCAAAGCCGGTTCGAGGTGTTTCCCACCTTGCTCGTGCCCGATGGCTCCTTCATGATCGATCGGCGGATGGGAGTCAACGGTCATCCGCTGGAAATTCAGGCGCTGTTCGACATGACGCTGTGTTGTGCCGATCTTTTGGTGCCGGAAGAGGGTAGCCAGTGGCTGATCGATCTGGCGCACCGTCGACGCGTCGTGCTGCGCCAATACCTGCAACGGTATTACTGGCTCGATATGGACGTGCTCAATCGTATCTACCGGTTCTCGACCGAAATGTTCGGCGAAGACGTCGAAAATCTGTTCAATATCTATCCCGAATCGATCCCCGAATGGCTGCCTGAGTGGTTGCCGGACAGGTCGGGATATTTTGTCGGTAATCTCGGGCCGGGGCGTGTGGATTTTCGTTTCTTCTCGCAAGGCAATTTGTTGATGCTGGTGGCCGACCTGGCCCGGCCGGAGCAGGTCGAGGGGTTGATGAATCTGATCGAAATGCGCTGGGAAGATCTGATCGGCCGGATGCCGATGAAGCTTGTTTACCCCGCCATCAAAACCCACGAATGGCGTTTGATCACCGGCTCGGACCCGAAAAACATCCCTTGGTCCTATCACAATGGCGGCAACTGGCCGGTGCTGATCTGGCCTTTCGTCGCGGCAGCCATCAAGGCGGGGCGTTACGACATGGCTTCTCGTGCCTGGGCCGAAGCCGAGGAGCGGTTGCTTCGTGATAACTGGCCCGAATATTATGATGGACGAACAGGCCGGCTGGTCGGTCGGCGTTCCAATGTCCGGCAGGTCTGGAGCGCGACGGGCTTGCTTCTGGCGAGACATTTGCTTGATGAGCCGGACGTACTGAATCGCTTAGGGTTTGCACCTCAGCCGCCGGATGATCCCGAACTGATGGCTACGCCATCGATGCCTCAAGGTGCGCAGCATGGAGGAGCGCGATGAACGATACGCCTGCGCACGTGAAAGAGCGCGCCGCCGAAACGCGGCCAGAGCCAATGGTCGAGCCTACGACCGAGTCCGAGTCCAAGCTTGAGTTGAGTCCCGAGGGGCGCAAACCCGGGCTTTATATCGTTCTGATCAGCGTGCACGGCCTGATTCGCGGTTCTGAACTGGAACTCGGGCGCGATGCCGATACGGGCGGCCAAACCCTGTATGTGGTCGAACTGGCAAGGGCGCTGGCGAAGCATCCGGTCGTTTCGCGCGTGGATTTGATCACTCGTCTCGTGCGGGATGATCGTGTCTCGGCGGATTATGCCGAGCCGGAAGAACCATTGGCGGACGCACCGAATGCACGGATTGTGCGGGTGCCAGCCGGGCCGGACGAATATCTGCCCAAGGAGCAACTTTGGGATCATCTGGATAGCCTGAGCGACCACGCGCTCGATTACATCCGGCAAACCGGGCTAAAACCCGCACTGGTGCATAGTCATTATGCCGATGCCGGTTATGTGGGGATGCGGCTGTCGTTGCAACTGGGCGTGCCGCTGGTGCATACCGGCCACTCGCTCGGGCGGGTCAAGCGCCAGCGCTTGCTGGCCAGTGGCGAGTCCGCCAAGGTCATCGAACAGAAATATGCGCTCTCCCGCAGGATTCGCGTCGAAGAGGAAGTGCTCGCGGCCAGTTCGCTGGTTGTGGTGAGCACGCAGGATGAAATCGAAACCCAGTATGGCCTGTACGACTGGGCCGATCCCTCGCGCATGGAGGTTATTCCGCCGGGCGTTGATCTGACGCGGTTCGATCCAAAAATCACCGGGCCGATGCCTATTGCCGATGAGCTGGCCCGGTTTCTCCGCGAGCCGGACAAACCCGCCATCCTTGCCTTGTCTCGTCCCGATGAGCGCAAGAATATCGCTACCTTGATTCACGCCTATGGGGGCAACCTTGCACTGCAAGATGTCGCCAACCTGGTCATCGTGGCGGGAAATCGGGATGACATCCGGGACATGGACCCGGGTTCCCGACAGGTGTTGACCGAGATTCTGCTGTTGATCGATCGCTATGATCTGTACGGCAAGGCCGCTTATCCGCGCCATCATCAATCGCAGGATGTGCCTGATTTCTATCGCTGGACGGCCGAGCGTCGCGGCGTATTCATCAACCCCGCGCTGACCGAGCCCTTCGGCCTGACACTGATCGAGGCTGCGGCGTGTGGTTTGCCCATTCTGGCAACGGAAGACGGCGGGCCGCGGGACATTATCCGGGCCTGCAAAAATGGCGAGCTCATCAATCCGCTCGATGCCGAAGGCATGGGCCAGCAGTTATTGGCCTTGCTGACCGATGCGACGCGTTGGGACGGCTATGCGCGCAATGGGATCAAAGGCGTGCGACAGCATTACACCTGGCCCGCGCATGTCGAGCATTATCTCGAGGCGCTTGCTTCCATGCCGTTGTATCAGCAGACCAGCACACCCACCGGGACGGCTGAAGCCGCTGCAAATGGCTCATCCACACCGATGACCGCCGATCGCATGATTCTCATCGATGATCGGATTCTGGATACGGATATTGATGTCGCCGCCCTGCGCGAATTGATTGCCCTGCTGCGCCGTCACCGGCGACAGGTAGCGTATGGACTGGTTTCCGATCGCCCCCGCCACGAAATTCTTGCCCTGCTCAAAAAACAGGGCCTGATCGTGCCCGACGTGCTGATTACCCGGGGCGGCACGCAAATTCATTACGGTGCGCGTCTTTCCCGCGACAAGGGCTGGAGTCGGCACATCGGCTATGACTGGCAGGGTGATCGTGTGTATGAATTGCTGGCCGAAACGCCCGGAGTCCGGCTGTCCGGTCGAAGCCACCAGGGCGTGTATGCCATTCATGGCCTTATCGAGAAAGCGGACGCATTCACCGGTCTGGAAGATCTGGCCGATCGGTTGCATCAGGCCGATATTCCCGCCCGCATCACCGTGTTGAACAAAAACGAATTTCTGGTAACGCCCCAACGCGCATCCAAGGGGTTTGCGATTCGTTATCTCGCCGATCAGCACGATATTCCACTCATGCACATGTTGGTCGTGGGGAGTGCAGAAGCAGACAACGATCTTCTGGGCGGCAACGTATTGAGCGCACAACTTGGTACCGATACGCAGAGCGCAGACAATTCAATTTATTATCCATCGGCCTGTGGTGTCGCAGGTATTCGCGCGGCAATGGATTTTTATGATTTTCTGGGCGAGTGTCGCGTGCCGACCTCCGATCCCGATGCCGGTGACGCCAACGGCGAGCCCAAACCCACGACCGAGGCATCGGGCCCCGCATCATCCAAGGAGACCGAAGCATGACATCCGCCGAAATGACACCTTCGCCCATTTTGTTGTGTTGCGATCTGGATCGCACGCTCATTCCCAACGGCGCCCAACCGGAGTCACCCGACGCGCGTCCCAGGTTTCGTGCCCTGTGCGCTCATCCCGGCATTCATCTGGTCATGGTATCGGGTCGGCATATCGAGCTTGTGCTCGAAGCCATCGATCAATGGGACTTGCCGGAACCCGATTACATCATCGGCGATGTTGGAACTTCGATTTACACCCACCCCGAGCCGGAAGAAGGCCCACCCGATTCCTGGGCGATGTGGCGTTCCTGGGCGGCTGAACTCGGACCCGATTGGAATGGCATGACCCATAATGACATCACCGATCTGTTCAGTGATATCAAAGCCATCGTCCCGCAACCGATCGATCGACAAGGCGTATTCAAGGCCAGTTACTTTGTCGATATCGATACCAATCTGGAAATTCTGGAAGCAGAGCTCGTACGCCGCTTGTGGCAATTGGGCATTAACGCCCGCCTGATCTGGTCGGTGGATGAAGCAGCGCATACCGGATTGCTGGATGTGCTGCCAGCCAGTGCCAGCAAACTGCACGCGATCGAATTTTTGAGCGCGACACAACATTACCCGATGGCGCGCACAGTGTTCGCGGGCGACTCGGGGAATGATCTCGAAGTGTTGGGCAGCCATATCCAATCTGTTCTGGTGGCCAATGCGCCGGAAGACGTGCGCGCACGCGCGCTGGCGCTGGTCGAATCCGCCGATGTCGCCCACTCGCTTTATCTCGCACGGGGTGGACTGTTCGGTATGAACGGTAACTATGCCGCCGGTGTGCTCGAAGGCTTGGCTCATTTTCTGCCCGAAACCCTGCCGTGGATGCAGTTGGAGCAAACGAGCCATTAGCGTGCCGGTCTTGTTCACTAACCGGTTCCTGGCTGTCATAATCTACAAAGCTTGGCGTCGAGTCCATTCAGTGTCACGTCAAGGTAATCTATTCCAGCAAGAGGACGAGCTCCATGAGCGGTTTTGATCAGTTTTTTCCTGCTGTGGGCCAATGGTTGAAGGAATGGCAGGCACTTGTCCCATTTTTCCTGTTGCTGATTCTCGGCGGCGGCTCGGTATTGCTCGCGCAAAGATTTCTGCGCCGGCATTTCAACCGGATGGTCAGCCACGCGCCGATTTCACCGGGCACATTGCTCATTCTGCGCCGGGCGATCAGTCTATTGCTCTGGGTTGTCTTGGGTTTGCTGCTATTGCGCCAGGCTGGCGTCAATGTCGATGGCATCTGGGCCATGCTGGCCAGTATGCTGGCCGTTATCGGCGTCGGCCTGCTGGCCGTATGGACCATGGTGTCGAACATCACCGCCAGCCTGTTCATCTGGATCTGGCGCCCGTATGAACTGGGCGAAACCATCGAAATGCTCCCGAACAATGTCAAGGGCCGCGCGGTAGACCGCAGCCTGATGTTCACCACCCTGCGCGAAGCGGACGGCACGCTCCTGATGATTCCGAACAACCAGTTTTTTCAGAATGTGACCCGACGCTGGCCCAATAAAACTGGCGTGACGGACTACGAAGCCTGGGAAGCGGAGCGCAACTTAGGCGTTGCGAGCAGTTCCAGTCAGCCAACCCCGGTTCACGCGGACAAAGGGCATGCCCAAGCACAAAACGCCGTGCCCGATAAAGACGAGAGCTCCCTCTGAGGGCTTAACTCGCCCAATCTCAACCCGGTGCTTCCGGCCAGTTCCGTGATCGCGCACAGCCCCACTTCTTGATTGAAGCATCTGCCCGCCTGTACTGAACTTTTCACGAGCACCGACCGAGTTCGCCCCTATGGCCTATTCCTTGCTGATTCCTGCATGAGCCAGAATCAAACTCAAGGAGTGCCGGAATCATGAACCGTTCTATCGGTCACCATCTCATCACCGCCCATCGTCCCAGCGGTTTCACCCTGATCGAACTGATGATCACCATCGCCATTATCGGCATTCTGGCGTCCATCGCCCTGTTCGCCTATCAGGATTACATCATCCGTGCGCAAGTCAGCGAAGGCGTCACCCTGGTATCCGGGCCGGAATTGGCGCTGGCCGAATGGACGGGCGGCCATCCTGATTTCCCCAATAGCGGCAACCCCGGCAACAATACCTCGCTGGGACTTACTGCACCGGGCTCGATTTCGGGCAGTTATGTGAAGTCGGTCGCCGTCATCAATGGCGGCAAGATAGAACTGACTTATGGCAATAAAGCCAACGCCACCATCAAGGATAAAATATGCACCCTTAGCCCGTTGACCAGTTCACCGGGCGCGATCCGCTGGCAAGCTGCGTGTGGATTCAATTCCCGGTATTTACCCCAGGCATGGCGTTAGTCAGCCTTCTACCCAACAGATGTTCTCTTTTCTACCGTCCGTCACACGCAAGCGTGTGCCGGCTTTTGTTGCATGCCTGTCTGCCCCGTCGAGGTATCGGCTTTCGGCCAATTTTGTCAAAAATTGACGACGCCTTGCGCAATCAGAATCAGGAATGTCCATTTCTGACACGCGGCAAAGTCATCCAAAAAACCGTATCCTGTACGAATGAAACCTCGTCGCTTTATTCGCCGTTTTATCTTCCTGATATTTGGTCTCGCGCTTTTTTTGTTTGTGCTGGTGCAGGCCTGGTTTTATGTGCAGGTCTGGCAACTGCGCACGCACAATCCGCAAACCACCGCCTTTATGCGTGAACGTCTGGAACTGATTCGAGCCGTCAACCCCAAGGCTAAACTGGACTATCACTGGGTGGATTACGCCGCCATCGCGTCCATTGCCAAGCGCGCCGTGGTCGCTTCGGAAGATGACCGCTTTATGGATCACCACGGGTTTGATTGGACCGGCATTCAGGATGCCTTCGAGAAAAATCTGGCCGAGGGCGAGTTTGCGGCCGGCGGCTCCACCATCAGCCAGCAACTGGCGCGCAACCTGTTTCTCTCGCCAAACAAGAATCTCTGGCGCAAGGGCGAGGAGGCCATCATCACCGTGATGCTGGAAACCACGCTCGGCAAGCGGCGCATTCTTGAGCTGTATCTCAATGTCGTCGAATGGGGTAATCTTTTGTACGGCATCGACGCGGCCAGTCGATATTATTTCCATAAATCCGCAGCGGCACTCACGCCGCACGAGGCGGCGTTTTTGGCGGCCATGTTGCCCAACCCGCGGTTTTATCAGGACAACCCCGGCAGTCGCGGGCTACAAAAACGCATCCGCGCCGTCGAAGGGCGTATGAACTATTCGCGCATACCGCCCCAATAAAAAGACCGAAAGGAATCACCCTAAAGTGAAGAGCAAGGAACCCGCTGAACAAACCATTGCCATCATCGGCCTGGGCTATGTCGGCCTGCCGATCGCGGTCGAGTTCGGCAAAATCCGCCCCGTGATCGGCTTTGATATCGATGCCACCCGCATTGGCCAATTAAAAAGCAGCCATGACCGCACGCGCGAAGTCGAGGCGGATGAACTGCGTGAAGCACAGCATCTGCGGTACACCACCAACCCTGCCGATCTGCGTGAGGCCAGCCTATTCATCGTCACCGTGCCCACGCCGATTGACGCGCACAAACGCCCGGATCTCACCCCGCTGATCAAAGCCAGCGAAATCGTCGGGCGCGCGCTCAAACCCGGCGACATCGTGATTTATGAATCCACCGTCTACCCCGGTGCGACCGAAGAAGACTGCGTGCCGGTGCTCGAACGGCACTCCGGCCTGCGCTTCAACCACGATTTTTATTGCGGCTACAGCCCGGAACGCATCAACCCCGGTGACAAAACCCATCGCCTGCCAGATATCAAAAAAGTTACATCCGGTTCCACCCCCGCCGTGGCCGAAACGGTCGATGCACTCTACCGGCAAATCATCACCGCCGGTACCCACAAAGCGCCCAGCATCCGCGTGGCCGAGGCCGCCAAAGTCATCGAAAACACCCAGCGCGACGTCAATATCGCGCTCATCAACGAACTGGCCATCCTGTTCGGCAAACTCGGGCTCGATACCCAGGCCGTGCTCGAAGCGGCGGGCAGCAAATGGAACTTCCTGCCGTTTCGCCCCGGCTTGGTGGGTGGCCACTGCATCGGCGTGGACCCGTACTACCTCACCCACAAAGCCCAGCAAGTCGGCCATCACCCGGAAATGATTCTTGCCGGTCGACGCATCAACGACGGCATGGGCGCGTATGTGGCCGGCCAACTCATCAAAGCAATGCTGAAAAAAGGCATGGCCGTACAAGGCGCGCGCGTACTTGTGCTGGGGCTCACCTTCAAAGAAAACTGCCCCGATTTACGCAACACCCGCGTCATCGACGTAATTACCGAACTCCAAGATTACGGTCTTGCCGTCGATGTGCATGACCCCTGGGCCGATGCAGATTGCGCCGGGCACGAATACGGCCTTGAGCTCATCACCACCCCACCAGCGAACACCTATGACGCCATCGTGCTCGCCGTCGCCCATCGAGAATTCAAAGCCCTGGGCGCACCAGCCATTCACGCCTACGGCAAAACACCGCATGTGCTGTACGATCTCAAGCACCTACTGAATGCCAATGAAGCGGATATTCGGTTGTAACAGGAAATTTAGATCGGTTTCGGAGGATCATGATGGGGTTTATGGAAAGAAATAGGGACCCGCGCACCGACGACACGCGCCAAAGCATGGCGCTGTTCGAATTGCCAGAAAACGCAGGATGACCACATGATCGCCCCCAAACTCCGCCGCCTTCTTGGTGGACTGCGCCAAACCCCGTTGCACCCGCAATGGTTGGTATTCAAAGACGCGCAACGGCACAAACAGCGCATTGCACAGCGGATTCATGGCCGCCTGCTGGATATTGGTTGTGGCGAAAAACCACTCATGCCATTTTTGGGCGACGGTGTGGACTACATCGGCTTGGACTACCCGCCCACAGTCGCCAAAGGTTACAGCGGCAAGGCAGATGTATTCGGCGATGGGCAATGCCTACCCTTCGCAGATGCCAGCTTCGACTGCATCACCATCCTTGATGTCATGGAACACCTACCCAACCCCGAAGCAGCCTTTGGCGAAATGCTGCGCGTTCTCAAACCCGGCGGCATCCTCATCAGCCAAACGCCGTTTCTCTACCCGCTGCACGACCTGCCGCATGATTTTCAACGCTGGACCGGCGAAGGGCTAAGCCAGTTCACTCAACGCCACCCGGCTGACCTGATCGAACAGACGCACCACAGCAAACCGTTGGAAACCGCCGCCGTACTGACCAATCTGGCGCTGGCCAAAGGCATGTTGGACAGCCTGCACGCCAGGCACCCCGGGCTGCTGCTCTTGCCCTTGGTCGTGCTGCTTGTACCCATTATCAACCTCTTGGGCTGGGCGTTCGCTCGCCTGTTGCCCGATGAAGGCTTTATGCCGCTGGGCTACACCGCTGTATTCAGGAAACGTGCATGAAGCTGTTGATTGTCACCACCTCCTACCCGGACGACAGCGACGGCGCTGCGGCGGCGGGTGTTTTTGTGCGCGATTTTGCTCTGGCCTTGGTTGAACAGGGGCATCAAGTCACCGTCATTGCACCCAGCCAGACCAGCCGCACCAAGATCGAGGCCGGCGTGCGCGTTCAACGCTTTGCTGTGCCAAAATTGCCGCTCTCACTACTCAAGCCCCAAGCCCCACGCGATTGGACAGCCATTATCCACACGCTGCGACAGGGGCAGCAGCATGTGAATCACGCCTGCGCCACAGACCAACCCGACTATATCTTCGCACTGTGGGCGCTCCCCAGTGGCGCATGGGCGCGCCAGGCCTCCCGACGCTACGGCATCCCCTACGGGACATGGGCACTGGGCAGCGACATCTGGAGCCTGGGCAAAATTCCGCTTATCCGCCAGGGCTTGCGGCATGTGTTGCGCCACGCCACACACCGCTATGCCGACGGCCTGCAACTGGCACAGGATGTGACCGACATTAGCGGGCTGAACTGTGATTTCCTGCCCAGCGCAAGGCGGCTGGCTGTAACAAACCCTCGCCCCATAGCGTCCGCGCCGCCCTACCGGCTGGCCTTCCTCGGTCGCTGGCATCCCAACAAGGGCATTGACCTGCTGCTTGAAGCCCTTGAGCAACTGACCGATAACGATTGGCAGTGCATCGAACACATGCGCATTTTCGGCGGCGGCCCTATGCAAGCTCAGGTACACCAGCACTGTGCCCGCCTGATTGCGCTTGGTCGCCCCGTTGAAGTTGGTGGGTTTCTCGATCAAACCGCCGCGACCGAACTCCTGAACTGGACTGATTTCGTGCTCATTCCATCCCGCATCGAAAGCATTCCGGTCATTTTCTCCGACGCCATGCAGGCCGGTCGTCCGGTTATTGCCATGCCGACCGGCGATCTTCCCGTCCTGCTCAAGGAGCATGGTTGCGGTGAGCTGGCTGAGGAAATTTCGGCACCCGCATTCGCATCTGCCCTGCGCAAGGCGTTGCAATCCAATGCCAGCGAATATACAAACGGCATTCAAAGTGCCTGTGCCTGCTTTGATATTCTTGAATCTGCACGACGGTTTGCCCTCAACATAGAACTGAAATCACCATGAGCGAATTTGCAACACCCACAACCGATCCGCGCTGGGGAGCCGATAAACGCAATATCAAGGCGGAGCAGATTGCGCATATTTTGGAAAATTTAGGCCGCGTCAAACTCGAACAATCAAATGTCCTTGATATTGGCTGCGGAAGCGGGGGAATAGCCGCACATTTAGCACCGCGTGTTGAGTCCATGACCGGCATGGACCCGGAGCCATGGCCACGCTGGGCTGAATGGCTTGACGCGCATCCAAATCTGAAATTTTTGCAGGGAAGTGTCGAAAGCAACAACCTCAAGCCGCACTCCTTTGACGTGATTATCTGTAACCAAGTCTACGAACACGTCCCCGACCCACAAGCACTTATCCAGCTCATTGCACGGCTTATAAAACCGGAGGGCATCGTGTACTTTGCAGGCCCCAACCTTCTTTTTCCCATAGAGCCGCATGTGTTTTGGCCATTCGTACATTGGATTCCAAGAAAACGAGCCATAAAAATCATGAAAGCATTTAGGGCGAAATATGTAGATTATCTCGATGCTTATTCAACTCATTATTGGAAGTTAAAATCATGGCTTTCGCCTCAGTTTGAAATAAAAAATGCCATCCCCTTTTTAATACGAGAAACTCATCCCGTCATCAAGGCTAAAAAAACACTAACAAGCCACATTCCGAGTAGTGTTTTATCCATCCTGACCCCGTTGACACCTGGCTTTGTTTTTCTGCTCAAACCCCGCAAAAATGTGATGAAATGAGCTGGAGAAAAAAACCAATCTGGTTGATCCTTGCAGCACTAATCACGCTGGGAAGTTTTATCTGGCTAGTTCTGTTGCTTAAAGATGGCTTTATTCAAATAATGGAGCAAGGAATAAGCCTGAATACATCAGCGCTTGCGTTGTCTTGGATTCTTGCCGTTGCTGCAACCTTCATCTCATCCCAAATTTTCTTCAACATAATGCAGGCATCTGGAGCCAGGTTTTCATCATTTCATGAAGCGTGTGAGCTTAACTTTACCGCGCAAGTCATGCGGCATCTGCCAGGACGTTTTTTTGGTATTGCTTACCAAGTTGTCAAAGCCAAACATGTCGCAAATACTGCGGAGTGGATTTATGGAAATATCGCCATTATCCTGCTTTCAACTTGGCTTGCGCTGCTTTTTTCATCAATTATTCTGATTGCTCTGGAAAAAAACATGGCTCTCGCATTTATGATACTGATATCCACTTTATCTGCACCATTTATTATTTACGGCGTAAATTTGTTGCTAGGTCATTTCAGCTCAAAAAACCCAAAAATCGAAAAATTTATTAAAATATTCCATGCCGTGCCAAAAGCCCTATTCTCAGCCAAGGGTCGCCGCGCTCTAGCATGGGGAACCTTTTCGTGGTGTGTATACGCCATGGCATGGGCAGCTTTTGGCGAGGCTCTACCCTTGGCAAGTTGGCACGATGGTTTAATGCTTGGTGCCCTGTACACACTGGCTTGGGCGATTGGTTTTTTCAGCCTAATTACACCATCGGGCTTGGGTGTTCGCGAACTGGCCTTTGCCCTGTTGGCATCAAGCTATCCACCGGAAATCCTGCTCTTTGTAAGCGTTGCCGCGAGATTAGGCTTGATGCTGGCTGATTTTGTTTTGGGTATTGTTTTTTTATTGACAACGAATCGCGCGAGTTTATGACATTGAAAACACTCGTCAAAATATTGAATACGCTCGGTGATATAGCGATAAGAAACGCTATACACCCTAAGTTTCGTGCATGGTTATTGCGTCTGTTTGGGGCAAGTGTGGGGGTGAATGTCAGAATTCATTCCTGCCGTTTTATGAATTTTGAACAAGGATTTAAAAACATAATTCTTGCCGATGGAGTTTACATTGGGACCGATGTTTTAATTGACTGCGCTTACCTATTAAATATAGGCAAGCGCACCACTATTTCTGCTCGAACCATTCTGATAACGCACTCCGACCCAGGTACTAGCAAAGGTAATGCAATCGCAAAAATTTACCCCGCCAAAAAAACTGGGGTATTTATCGGCAACGATTGCTGGATTGGCGTTGGTGTCATTATCCTAGATGGAAGCGTGATAAATGACCGATGCTTAGTCGCAGCGGGTAGCATTGTTACTGGAAACGCTCTAGAAAAAGAATCACTTTATGCCGGGTCTCCCGCTGTATTTAAGAAAAAAATAAATTTTAATTCTTAAAAGTTGATGTCACACTCTTTATGATCCGCTCCGCAATAACGTCATCAATTTTCGGCGACAACGGCAAACTCACCGTCTGCCTGCCAATGCGCATGGCATTGGGATATTCCTCCGGTCGCCAGCCAAAACGCTGTTGATAATAAGGATGCTCGGGGATGCCCAAGTAATGTACGCCAACGCCAATACCGGCCTGTGTCATGTGTTCCAAAAAAGCGTCGCGGCTGATTCCGGCGCGCTGTTCGTCAATCAGCAGGGTGTAGAGATGGTAGGCGTGGCGGGTGTCTGTTTCTGCGTCTTGCGGGCGGGTGACGGGTAAATCTCCGAACGCGCTTTGGTAGTTTGTCCACAACTTCTGGCGTTTTTCCCAGTTTTGTTCGATCCGCGCAAGCTGGTGTATGCCAATGGCGGCCTGTATGTCCATCATGTTGTATTTGAAGCCCGCTTCGGTCACAAGGTAGTGCTTGTAGCCTGCGTCGCCAAAGCGGTGCCAGGCATCTTTGCTCATGCCGTGCAGGGCGAGCACTTTAATGCGGGCAATATCGTGTTCAACCTGCGCCAGCACCATGCCGCCCTCGCCGGTGGTGATGTTTTTGGTAGCGTAAAAGCTGAAGCAGCCAAAATCGCCGAAGGTGCCTGCTTTTTTGGCGTGATATTCGGTTTCGATGGCGTGGGCGCAGTCTTCGATGACTTTTAGATCATGCTTGCGGGCAATGCGCATCAAGGCATCCATGTCGCAAGGTCGCCCGGCAAAATGCACGGGCAGGATGGCGCGGGTGCGTGGCGTAATGGCGGCTTCGACGGCCTGCGGGTCGATATTCATGCTGAGCGGGTCAACATCGACCAATACGGGCGTGGCTCCGGTATGGATGATGGCGTTGACGGTCGCGCAGAAGGTCAGCGCGGTGGTGATGACTTCATCGCCCGGCTTTAATCCGGCGGCCAACATGCTGATATGCAGCGCTGCGGTGCATGAATTGGTGGCGGCGACATGATCGGCTTGCACGCCTTTGTACGCGGCAAACTCACGCTCAAAACGCGCAACCTTCGGCCCGGTGCCGAGCCAGCTTGCGCGCATACTGTCCACGACTTCGTCGATTTCGTCCTGTTCGATTTGCGGTGCGCCAAAGACGATAAAGGGTTGTTTTTCAGGCATGGTGTTGGCTCTGGGTGGACTAATAATGAAGATTAGGGTGGCTTAGCTGGATTCTACATCTTGGTACACCTCGCCCACCGTGGCGGTAAGATCAAGGCATTCAATTATGAACGCGCCCTCGGCATGAACTTCCGGTAGCCAGTCGGCACGGCGGCGGTAGATTTCGATTTGAGGGTAGTCCTGCGCGACGAGCACATATTCCTGCAGGCTGGGCAGGGTTTGGTATGCCAGCATTTTCTCGCGGCGGTCGATGCGTTCGGTGGTTTCCGAGAGGACTTCGATAATCAGGCACGGCGTTCGGCTGTAATGGGTTTCGCGGTCGTCGGGATCGCAGTTCAATACTAAATCCGGGTAGTAGAAAATATCTTTGCCGCCAATACTGAGCCGCACTTTCATGTCGGCAATAAGTAGCTGGCATTTTTTTTCGCGCGCTTTGGGTGTGAGCATAAAAGCCAGGGCATTTGTGATAAGTCCATGCCGACGACTGGCGCCGCCCATGGCATACACTTGGCCATCGATATATTCGTGGCGGATCTCGCTGTGCTCTTCACCGTTGAGGTAATCGGTGACGCTAATGTTGCGCAAATGGGGGGCTGGCGTACTCATGTGGTTTGCTCCCTGTCTGGTCGTGGCGGTGGTGGACTTAAGCGGATGTCTTGGTAGATTTGTGCCAGTGACAGGTTGAGCATTTCGCCGTCCTGCATTGGCAGGCTGAGTGTGGCGTGTAGACCGCTGGCATCATAGAGCGTCCAATGGTTGTCTGGTGCGTGCGCAAAGGCTTCGATGCGGTATTCATCTTGAGTGATCAGCACATAGGCTTGCAGGCTGTCGATGAGCCGATAGTGGCTGAATTTTTTGCCGCGATCATACGCTTCCGTGCCGGGTGAAAGCACTTCGACAATGATTTTCGCATCTTGCTTGACCAAGGAGCGCTCGGCATCAGCGGGCGTGCAGGTGACAAACACATCGGGATAAAAGCAGGCATCGGCCGCAGTAACCACGAGCTTCATATCGGCCATGAACACACGGCAGGGTTTGTCTTGGGTGTGTTCGCGCAGATGAATGGCGGCGTTCAGGCTGATGAGGTTGTGCACATCGGTGCCGCCGGTCATGGCGAAGGCCTCACCTTCAATGAATTCATGGCGGAGTGGCTCGGCGGCCTCCCAGGCGAGAAAATCATCGAGTGTGCAGGGAGTGGCTTTGGCGGTCGCAGTGGCATTCATGGCAGCGGTCCCGTTGAGATTCAATGCCTTGAGTGTACCGTATTTTGGTTGTTGTACGATGAATGTGCTGTTTTGAACTGGCTTTTGTGCGGTGCAGGTTCAAAGTGGCATTTATGGCCAGAACCCGAGAGATTCCCCCCTTAGCAAAGGGGGGGCTGGGGGGATTTGTCACACCGTGTACAGGCCGCCAACTCCCCCTCAATCCCCCTTTTACAAAGGGGGAGGTTGTTACGTGGTGCTGGTTCAGAGCGGGGCGTATTGCCAGAACCTGCGAGGTTCGCTTCCCCTTTTCACGAAAGGGGGGTGAGCGGCGGCGTCTCGCTTGAGAATCAAATATCCCGCAACAGTGCGTTGATGCCGACTTTGCTCAAGGTTTTTGCATCGACCTTTTTAACGATCACGGCGCAGTACAGGCTGTATTTGCCACATTTGGACGGCAGGTTGCCGGATACGACGACCGAACCCGCCGGGATGCGACCATAGGTGACTTCACCGGTTTCGCGGTCGTAGATTTTGGTGGATTTGCCGATGTATACGCCCATGGAGATCACCGAACCTTCTTCGACGATCACGCCTTCCACGACTTCGGAGCGGGCACCGATGAAGCAGTTGTCTTCTTGTCTTCAATGATCGTGGGCGATGCTTGCAGCGGTTCGAGCACGCCGCCAATGCCGACGCCGCCGGAAAGATGCACGTTTTTACCGATTTGTGCGCAGGAACCGACGGTGGCCCAGGTATCGACCATGGTGCCTTCGTCGACATACGCGCCGATGTTGACATACGAAGGCATCAGCACCGCGCCTTTGGCGATGAAGCTGCCGCGACGGGCAACGGCGTTGGGCACGACACGGATGCCGGCTTCTTCGAACTGGGCTTGGTTCCAGTTGGCGAATTTGGTCGGCACTTTGTCGAAATAGCGCAGGTCACCGCCTTGAACGACTTCATTCGGGTTGAGGCGGAAGGACAGCAACACGGCTTTTTTAAGCCATTCGTTGACGACCCAATCGCCCACGCCACGGCGTTCGGCCACGCGCAGTTGCCCCGCATCGAGCATGCCGAGCACGGTATTC
>NCKC01000110.1 GCA_002282715.1 Halothiobacillus sp. 15-55-196
TCGACACGCTCAGTGAGCGAGTTCAATTTCAGGTTCAGCATCAGTTGTGCGTAGCGGTACACACGAAGCAACGCATCAATCCGCAAACGACCCTTGTCGCTCAAGGGCAAAGGCGATTGACGCAAATCGGTTCGAATCCGGCCCGCGAGGCGAGTCAGAAAGGGCAGGAAGTCGGCCACAATCACGCTGATCTCGGATTCATCGCGATCCTGCCAGTTGATGTTAACGAATTCCTCACCCAACAGACGCACGGCATCCAGAGGCTCACGCATCAAAAGCTGGTCAAGCAGACCATGCAAATCCGTTGACTGCGTCATGGCGATCCCTTCCTTTTCCCTGTTTGGATAACTGAAACCAGCTAAAAATATAAACGTTTTAGGCGCGCGCACAAAAAACTTTGGAAATGATCCACTTGTAAATAGACCATTTCAGGACAAAAAATTTTTGTGGATCAATCTGCCTGTGGACTTGCCAAACGCTCGCCGAGCTGAATAACAGACTGTGGCTGCCACCGCGAATCCAGAGCCAATCCCTCCGGCAAAAGCAGAATAACGGTCGAGCCCATATTGAAGCGCCCCATCTCTTGACCACGTGATAAAGAGATATTGATACCGGTATCGCCACCGTAGAGCCAACGGTTGACTTCAACTCCGGCCGGTGGCGTCACAATGCCTGCCCAGACGGTTTCAATCGCCGCCACATTGATCGCACCAACCAGCACCAGTGCCATCGGGCCGTGGGCCGTATCAAACAAGCACACCAACCGCTCATTGCGCGCAAAAATTTCCGGCACCTGCTGAACAGTGACGGGTGAGACACTGAACAACCGCCCCGGCACGTGAATCATTTCCCGCAACTCGCCATCGCAAGGCATATGGACGCGATGGTAATCGCGGGGCGAAAGATAGATCGTTGCAAACTGCCCCTGTTCAAAGCGTTGGGCCAACGACGCATCCCCACCGAGCAAACTCTGCACGGTGTAGTCGCGCCCTTTTGCCTGTAAAAGATTGCCCGATTGAATCGCACCCAACTGGCTCACGCGGCCGTCGCAGGGGCTTACCCATGCAGCGGCATCATCCGGCATGGGGCGAATGCCCGGCTTCAATGCCCGGGTGAAGAACCGGTTGAATGTAGCGTAGGCCGCGGGATCGGGCTCAACGGCCTCGCTCAGATCCACCCCGAAACGGCGCACGAACCAGCGAATGACACCCGTAGTGAACGGCGTACGCCAACGTGTGGCGCGAAAAACCAAGCGCGAGATCAGGTGATGTGGCAGCAGATATTGCACCAGCGTCCACAAGCTTTGAGCGAAGGTAGGAGAAACCGGTTTGTTTTCATCAAGAGGGGCGTTCAGGTCTGTCATCGTCGTTCACATTGTTAGGAAATCAGGGACATGATACCTCCTGTTCTGCCACAATGGGCCAACCTCTATGTGACCGGCCGACAAAGCACAAAATATGACTGCACCCCTACATTCTGAGCCAGCAGGGCGCCACGCCCAAACCGATCCGCTTTACCCGTTGATCGAGGACACGAGACAACTGGTCACCATTTTGGATCTCGTGCGCTGGGCCACCAGCCGGATGGATGAACAAAAGGTGTTTCTCGGTCATGGCACCCAACAGTACTGGGATGAAGCCGCCTGGCTCGTGCTCGACAGCCTGCATCTTCCGCTTGATCTGGATGCGACGCATTGGTCGGCCAAGCTTACGCCCGGTGAAATAACGTTGGTCACGGGTCTGATCCGCCGACGCTGCCTCGAACACATCCCGACCGCCTACCTACTCAATCGCGCCTGGTTCATGGGTCAACCTTATTATGTGGACGAACGGGTGCTGATACCCCGATCGCCATTTGCCGAATTGATCGCGCAGCATTTCGAGCCCTGGTATG
>NCKC01000111.1 GCA_002282715.1 Halothiobacillus sp. 15-55-196
TGTTGCGATGCACAAATTTTACTCGCGCAGAGCTGCCAGCGCAGCAGGGGTTTTGCTACCCCGTCTTCTTGGCGGAAAAGAGCAAACAGCGTGCGCTGCGTAACCTGAAACAAGTGCTACGAGGCTAGACCTGACACCGATTAACAATCGTAAACATTTAGTCGGCCCAGCGCAAATAGAACAGGAGGTATGGGTCGCGCATATCTAGGACATCGTTCTCTCCGTCCCATTAGATTATTGTTCTGTTCTCTGACTCGTTCGCGATCGCCGCAATTTGCAAGCAAGCTCCGGTAACGCTTGATCCGCTTGGCGGCTCAGAGGCACAGAGAGATTGAATTCTTTTCTGCAAATTCGGATAGCGTTGCGTTAGCTCGGGCGGATCAAGTGCAATGGCATGGACAACGAGCGGATATACGTCTGTCGCGCCTCCATCATTGAGGACGTGAGATTTTCTGTCTTGACCACGGGTCTTCGGACCTTCTTTCATCTTTTCCACGGTCGATGAGTAGTCGCAGGATGCGGCGGTTCGAGTACAAACCGTTTTGATTGCGATGAGGTCTGAGTCGATTTGCTTCGGATTGGCTTGAGCCTCGCGGATGTCGTTTTCAAAGCACGCAGTAAGACACAAAGACTGCATAAGCTGCGGCGATCCCGCGGCCTCACTTGCAAGAGCCTGAATGTAGGCTGAAGTAGCGATTGCGGAGAGCTCTCGGAATCCTCGTTCGGCAATCTTCGTCAATTCCTCCGGTTTCCAGTAATCAAAATCGAGTTTAATACTCCGACCGCGTAAATCTGGGTTGGCGCGTATGGCGTCGTCTGCGTGGTACGGAACCGAGGCAACAACAAACACTACGTTGCTGCGAATTGCTTCCTTGATCTGGTTTGAGAGCTCCACCTGAACGCGACGCGGTATGTAATGAAAGTCGTCGATGAATACGACAAACTCGGTTCCTCCAAGCTCCCGAATGAGGAGCTGAAGATAGTCCACTGCCCCGTCATACTGCTCAGTCGATGAATGCCCCCATTTACCAGACGCCGATAGTTCGCCAGAAGCACTGACAAGAACGCCTGCTTCACCGCCAATCTTGCCTCCAAGCGTTCCGTCGAACGTACGTGTAGATGTCGTTCGCTTAGAGATTGGGGTGCCAATCAGATCAAAGACGCGGTCCCACAGCCTATCGGCCTCGGTGATTCCGGCGCCGGTTACCTGAACAAGGCGGTCCTTTCCAATATTCTTTTCAATGAAAACGGTTTTGCCTGATTTCGATGGACCAGACAGCGAGATGACAGCAGCACCTGTTTCAAGTGCGTCATGAAGGATTCGAGCCCGCTCCTTCAGGTGATCGTCAACATACGTGACGTCAGGCAATTTCCCGGGTGTAAAGACTTCCGTTGCTTTCATTGGCTACTCCGTATGCAGAAATGTGGCTGTGTGGAATACGGTTGCTAATCGGGATAGAGGAGAACCTCACCGACTCTCCTCCCGCACCACTGTGCATACGCGAGCGCACATGGCGATTCATTGAATAACGAAATTTGGGATCAGGTCGAGTATCGATGCATCGAATATTGCGAAACTCGATCCGACTCCGATACATCGGTGAACCCGACGGACTCTATTTACCGTTGTTACTGCATCACCGCCGCGATGGATTTGGCGACGTAGTCCACGTTGTGCAGATTGATCGCGGCTACGCAGATGCGGCCGGTGGAGACGCCGTACACGCCGAATTCGCTGCGCAGGCGCTCCATTTGGGCGGCGGAGAGGCCTGAGTAGCTGAACATGCCTTTCTGGCGCGTGATGTAGGACAGGTCGCCCTTCACGCCGGCGGCGGCGAGTTTTTCCACCAGGGTGCTGCGCATGGCG
>NCKC01000021.1 GCA_002282715.1 Halothiobacillus sp. 15-55-196
CCTGGTTCATGGGTCAACCTTATTATGTGGACGAACGGGTGCTGATACCCCGATCGCCATTTGCCGAATTGATCGCGCAGCATTTCGAGCCCTGGTATGACGCAGACACGCCACCTTCATCGATTCTGGATATCGGCACCGGTTCCGGCTGTCTGGCCATCGCGCTGGCTCAGCACTTTCCCGAAGCGGTGATCGGTGCCTGCGATATTTCGATGGACGCACTCAGTGTCGCGGCCAGAAATGTTAGAGACTACCAACTCGAAGACCGTATCGAACTGTATCAATCAGATCTTCTGGACAACCTGAAAGATGAAACCGGTGCCCCGCTGCGCTTTGATCTGATCATCAGCAACCCGCCCTATGTCGATCCGGCTGAGGCCGAAGACATGCCACAGGAATATCACCACGAACCGGCCATGGCACTGTATGCGCCGAATCAAGGCATGGCCCTCATCGAGCGCATGCTCGATACAGCGAGCGAACATCTCTCGCAACATCTCTCGCCGGATGGTTATCTTTTTGTCGAAGTCGGCAATGGCCGGCGGCTGATAGACCAAACCTGGCCAAGGCACCGGCTTTCATGGATCGAGATGCACAATCAGGAAGCGGTACTGTTCACGATCGCCTGCTCAGAGCTTGCGGATTGGCGTGGTTAATTTTTTTTTAATGAACAAATAAAAAAATAAATCACATATAGAACATTGCTTTATAAATACACACTCTGGTTGTATTGAAAAATTGAACCAAATTTTCTTGCCAATTAGTGGCAATCGCGCAAGAATCAACTATCGTTTGGTTGGCTATACACAAAAGAAATTAGCAACATAAAATATGGATGCCCGATGGAGACCCCATCGCCCGCCCAATAGCCACCGCGATACCGAAGAAATTGACAATTAGGTCTTGGCGATTGGCCCAAGGCACCACCAAAGGAGTTAGCAACATGGCACATATCGTTATTCTTGGCGCGGGTATTGGCGGCTTGCCAGCCGCGTATGAAGTGCGACAAGAGTTGGGTAAAGAGCATAAAGTCACTGTTGTGACAGCCGATACCTACTTTCAATTCATTCCGTCCAACCCTTGGGTTGCTGTCGGTTGGCGTAACCGCGATGACATCACCTTCCCGCTTGCACCGTATCTTGAGCGTAAAGGCATTGACCTGATATCACAGCGCGTTGATAAAATCGTCCCGACAGAAAATCGGCTTGAACTCGCCAATGGTGAAACCGTAACCTACGACTATCTCATCATCACTACCGGCGCGAAGTTGATGTTCTCTGCCATCGAAGGTTCAGGTCCACATGGTGGCTATACTCAGTCTATCTGCACGGTTGATCACGCTGAGCATTGCTATGAAAATTTCAAGCAATTGCTCGATAAACCCGGACCTGTAATTGTCGGTGCCATGCCCGGAGCCAGTTGCTACGGTCCTGCCTACGAGTATGTGTTTATTCTTGATACGGCGTTGCGCAAAAAGAAAATCCGTAACAAAGTGCCAATCACCTTTGTTACGGCCGAGCCGTATATCGGTCACCTGGGTTTGGGCGGCGTGGGCGATTCCAACGGCATGCTCGAATCCGAGCTGCGCGCCCACGACATCAAATGGATTACCAACGCCAAAACAACGAAAGTTTTGACCGCAATGGCGAAGTCATCAAACAACACGAACTGCCCTTCAATCACTCGATGATGTTGCCCTCATTTGCGGGCGTGGACTGCGTGGCGGGTGTCACCGAGATGTGCAACCCCAAAGGCTTCGTCAAAATCGACGAATACCAGCGCAATCCGGTATACAAAAATATCTTCGCCGCTGGCGTTTGTGTGGCCATTCCTCCAGTCGAGCCCACCCCAGTGCCCGTTGGCGCGCCGAAAACCGGCTACATGATCGAATCCATGGTCACCGCGATCGTGCATAACATCAAAGCCGAGTTGACTGGTCACGGTGAGCCCGATACCAAAGGTACATGGCAAGCCATTTGTTTGGCTGACTTCGGTGACCGCGGTGCGGCCTTCATCGCCCTACCGCAAATCCCACCGCGCAATGTCAACTGGTTTGCTGCCGGCAAGTGGGTGCATCTGGCGAAAATCGCCTTCGAGAAATATTTCATTCGCAAGATGAAGAAAGGCACGTCCGAACCGCTGTATGAGAAGTACATGATGCGGGCCATCGGTATTAACCGCCTCGAAAAATAAGCGACATCCCACTTAAGCTGAAAAACCTGCCGATTGGCAGGTTTTTTTTGGAAGAAAGCCCAAGTCAACATGGATTTTTGTCACCATCGGCGCTCAATGGAAAACTCGCCCCCGATACCAAAGTGCCCAACCAATCAATACAAAGTGAGCACTCCGCCCACGGCAACAGTGGGCAATAACACACTGGCGACCCTCAGTCCCAACGCCTTACCGCCAATCACATAGGCCAGCGCTGTCTTGACCATCGTGTTCACAAAAATTGCCAAGACAATCGCCTCAGTCGCCACCGAGGGTGCCACTTGAGCATCCGCAGCCATTTTGGCCAAAGACAGTGACAAGGCATCTACATCCGCCAGGCCGGAAATGGCAGCCAGTGCATAAATCCCGGCATCCCCCGCCATATACTGAATTGCACGGGCAAACAACATGATGGATACCAGCAGCAATCCAAAACGCAGAGCAGCCGTAAGTTCAAGCGGGTTTTTCAGCACAGGCGCCACATCCATGCCTTTGTTTTGCGGGTGGATACCATACCGCCACCACAACAAGGCACCACCAAACCCCACCAACAACATCCCGCCCAGCACGGGAATCAATTCGGAGGCCAACGCTGGGTTAACGATGCCAACCTCGATGACCACCCGCGGTAACAAGGTCACCGACGCAATCACGATGCCGATGGCAAGAACCGCCGTCACACCGGTACCACCGCGAGCCAGACGGGAGAACACCAGGGTCAATGCTGTCGAAGAAACGAGCCCACCGAACACGCTGGTCAGGAGCAAACCCCGCTGCGAACCCAGAATGCGCATGGCGAAGTAACCGACAAACGACAACCCGGCCAGCAACAGGATCATCCAGCCGATAACAAAAGGATTCAGCGCGCCCCACGGCCCGAAATTACCATTGGGCAGCACCGGCAGAATGACCAGCGCAATCAACAGGAGCTTGAAGATCGCAAACAGCTCTGCTTCGGAAAGCTTGAGCAGGCCGCGATGCAAGATCGCCTTCATACCCAAGAGAATGGTGATGACCACGGCAGAGACCACGGCGGTGTAGGTATAACCGGCAACAGCCGCAGCACCCAGAATCAAGGTGAGCAAACTCGCGACTTCCGTCGTGATCCCTAGCCCATTATCTTGCCGGTTTGCGGCCCAATAGCTGGCCACCAGAATGGCCGACAAGCCCAACAATGAGGCCACCAAAACCCAGACGCCGAAATGCGCGGACAAGATGCCCGTCAACCCACCGGTCAGTCCAATCAAACCGAACGTTCGCACACCGGCAATCCGTCGCCCATCTTCGGCGCCACGTTCATGCCAACCACGCTCAAGCCCAATCAACAGGCCAATCCCCAAAGCCACGCCCAGGTTTTGCAGCAGCACCAGAGGATCATCGACAGGCAGATTCATCGCGCCGGTTCCTTAATGGGCTAAAACTCAGGGATCAGACTCAATGCTGCCCGACCTGGAGTTTTTCCATAATGGCGAAAATCAGACCGGAGAAAAGGAACGTCACATGGATGCCCACCAACCAGGCCAGATGGCGGTCGGTCAATATATCAACATTCATAAACGCCTTGAGCAGCTCAATCCCCGAAATCGCCACCATCGAACCGATCAGCTTGATCTTGAGATCACTGAAACCGATTGAACCCATCCAGTCCGGCCGATCCGCATGCGCATGAAGATCTTCCATCTTGGACACAAAATTCTCGTAACCAGAGAACATGATGATGATCAACAGGTTCATCAAAAGAGACACATCCACAAGCGTCAGCACACCGACGATGACCTGTCCTTCGTCCATCGTGCTCACGTGGGAGACCAAATGCCAGGTCTCCTTGCCGAACTTCATCAGCAACACACCCATTGCCACGACCAGGCCGAGATAAATCGGCGCCATCAACCACCGGCTGGCAAACAGGAAATGCTCGAAACCGCTCTCGAAATGTTTCACTGCACTTCGCGGTTTCGCCACCGAATCATTAGACATGACAACGCCCTCAACAAATTAATTGATCATCTAGAGTGGAATCATATCATTACCGCTAATGCGGCTATCCTGATTAGGCAAAATTCACTCATCGTCCCACAACGATCTATTTGCCGAGATACCCCGGCGCGATGCGTTCAAGTCGAGTAGCCTGATGCGGGCAACCTTCGGCGCAGACACTCGGTGTCTGCAACGAATCATAGTTGTCGCGGGTAAACGGTTGTCCCGGCATCCACTCCAGGACTCTGGCCTGCAACCGTGCGGCCCAGTCCGGCAGACCGATCACCAGACGGGGGTGACCCGAAGTTTTGGCCGCATAGGCGACCAATTCACGCAATCGATATTCGGTGGGGCCGCACAAATCGATGCGCTTACCCATGGTGGAAGTATCCGTCATTGCCGCCACGAACTGATCCGCCACATCCCCGACATACACAGGGGCGAACCGCGCATCGGCACAGGCCAGCGGGAACACTCCGGGCATCAGTCGCGCTAACTGGGCAAACCGATTGAGAAATGAATCCTGCGGGCCAAAAATAACCGATGGCCGGAAACTCGTGACCGCAATCCCGTGCTGTTCGCCAAACTCATGCGCCCAATCCTCGGCCTTGCCCTTGCTGCGCAGATAGAAACTGCTGCCGTTGTTCGCATCGGCACCAAGTGCGCTCATATGCAGATAACGTTTCACGCCCGCCTTGGCAGCTGCCTTGAGCGCTATTTGTGTCGTGTGGACATGCGCCTGCTCGAACCCCTTACCGTCATGCCGTGGCTCGTTGAGTATCCCGATCAGATTGATCAGAATCGAGCCTTCAGACAAAACCGACTGCCAGTTCTGTTCGCTGCGGTCATTGGCCATGTCCGCAGCGGCAGGCGTTCCACCGATCAAACGCACCCCGCGCATCAGAGCCATATCACGATGGCGCGCGGCATGTCGGGTCGGAATCGTTACCGAATAACCCTGTTGACTCAGCAAAGAGGCCAGCACACGACCGACAAATCCCGTACCGCCCAGAAGAACGACCTCTTTTGACCTATCTTGATTCGATATCGTCGTCATATTCCCTACCCCTTGAAAAGTTCGCCGACCAACACTCGAATGCAGCGGCCTCACGATATACTCAAAACATGATTTGTTTTTTTAAAACGCAATGGCCCCACTTAATCTTATAGGATGCCTGCTTTGTGAATGCTCATTCGAATGACTCAGAACCAATCAACTGCCCCTATCTCGTCATCGGTGGCGGCATCAGTGGTCTGGCAACCGCCTACCATCTTACGCAAATGGGCAAAACAGTCACGCTGCTGGAGGCCTCATCCCGGGTTGGCGGCGCCGTGGGGAGTGTGCAGGAAGACGGCTGGTTGCGTGAACTCGGGCCCAACAGCCTGATGCAAACGCCAGAAATGGCTGCACTAATGAGCGCGCTTGATCTGGGCAGCGAAATCATCGAAGCCAATGCCTTAGCCAAAAAGCGCTTCGTAGCCAAAAACGGACATCCTGTGGCGTTGCCGGGAAATCCTCTGGAGCTGTTCACCAGCCCGCTTTTCAGTATGGGTGATCTATGGCATCTGGCACGTGAAGCCTGGATAAAACCCGTCGACAAGGAAGAGACAATAGCCGAATTCGTCAAGCGGCGTCTGGGGCAAGGCTTTCTCGATTGGGCTGTCGACCCTTTCGTATCGGGCGTGTATGCAGGCGACCCAAACCGACTGTCCGTGCAGGCAGCCATCCCCAAAATCTACGCCCTGGAACACGAGTCAGGCTCCCTGATTCGCGGTGGCATTGCAAAAATGAAAGCAGCCAAAACCAACCCGGCTCCGGTCACCCGACCTGAGAAGGGCAAGCTGTTCAGTTTCAAGCGAGGGCTGCAAACACTCACCGACGCACTGGCATCGGCCATCACGACATCGGGCCGGGGCGACATTCATCTGGACTCTGCCATCACCCACATCCGGCAACTGCCCGAGGGCGGTTGGGCGGTGGGATCAGATCAAGGCAAAACATTTCACACAAAACAACTCATATTGAGCACCCCCGCGCACATCAGTGCCCAATTACTTGGCGAAGTCGACGGTGTATTGGCCGAATCGCTGGCCGCCATAGAATATCCCCCCGTCTCATCCGTCGTGATGGGATTCGATCGGTCTCATGTTGCGCATCCACTGGATGGGTTTGGCTTGCTGCTGCCTTCCAAGGAGAAAAAACGCACCTTGGGCGTTCTGTTCTCCTCGACTTTATTTGCGAATCGCACACCGGATGGAAAGGTGCTGCTTACCGCATTTATCGGCGGACGCAAGCACCCCGAAGCGGCAGAAGGAAGTGATCAGGAACTCTTGGATCGCGTTCTGGGTGATCTATCGCCGCTGCTCGGCATCAAGGGCAAGCCGGAATTCCTGCGCGTGAAATACTGGGCACGGGCCATTCCACAGTACGAGCTTGGCTATCTTCAATTGCAGGAAAAGATTACCCAGCGGCTGACCGCACTACCCGGATTGAGCCTGAATGGAAACTGGCGGGGCGGTATCGCGGTCGGCGACTGCCTGACCAATGGAAAGAAACTGGCAGAACGCCTGATCGAAAACGCCCGGATGGAAGGAGCCTGAGATAATCGTTTTCCTACCGATATGACGTGAGAAGGACTCGGGTGGATATCAGCCACCCGTCATCGACATAAAGCGAATGACCTTTTCCGGCTTGTCCTGAAACTCATGCCGCTCGGGCTTCAGGCCAATGGCTGCAATGATGGCTTCTTTGAGCTCATCATCGGGGATGCCACTGCGCAGTAGTGGACGGAACGAAAAGTTGTGTTCCTGCCCAAGGCACATATACATGGTGCCATCTACCGACAAGCGAACCCGATTGCAGGTACCGCAGAAATGCTCGGACATGGGCGTGATGAACCCGACCTGGGTATCCGTGCCCGCTATTTGCAGGTAACGGGCAGGCCCGGCGCCATCGACCGGATTGATGACCGGAATCAACGGATAACGCGCCGAAAGCCGCTGCTTGATGGTTTGCAGACTGATGTAATAATCCAGTGCATTCCGACCGGTATCGCCTATCGGCATGGTTTCGATCATGCGCAACACGAAGCCATGCTCAATACAGAATTCCAGCACCGATTCGACGTCGTCTTCGTTGACACCTTTCATCACAACCATGTTGAGCTTGATGGGCGACAACCCTACATCTTTGGCAGCCATCAAACCATCGATCACCTTGCTGAGTTTGCCTTGGGTGATCTGCTTGAAACGGTCGGCATCCAGGGTATCGAGGCTTACGTTGATCCGGTCGACTCCCGCCGCTTTCAACGGTGCGGCCATTTTTCCCAGGCGCGTGGCATTGGTGGAAAGTGCAATATCCCGAATACCGGGCAGCGCATCAATACGACGAACGATGTCCTCGATTCCACGGCGCACCAAGGGCTCGCCGCCGGTAATACGCACCCGGCGCAGCCCCATCCCGGCCATCACGCCCAGCAATCGTTCAATTTCATCAGCCGTCAACCAGTGTTCCGGCACTTCGAAGTCGTTAAACCCTTCCGGCATGCAGTAAAAGCAACGCAAGTCACAACGGTCAGTGACCGACAGTCGCAGATAATCGATTGTGCGACCGAATGGGTCCACCAAATTTGACATACTTAAACCTTATGATTCCTGAACAGTCAAAGCCGGTCAAACGAGAATTGACCGGGCGGCATACGATATCGGCAACACTGAATTGACCGCCGATTGCGCAAGAATGCTCAGAGGTCGGAGTTCCGAGCATTCGACGACTTGCTTACTCGTGCAGGAGTTCGCTAGGTATCAGTGGAAATAACGATAGCCGTAAAATAAGTGCAATTCAAGCGTTATGTTTTAAAAAATACACGGATGGAAGAGTAATTTAACTTCAACGCACCCAGGAACCGGTTTTCCCGCCATGCTTTTCCAGCAAACGGGTGTATTCGATCACCATGCCGCGATCCACAGCCTTGCACATATCATAGAGCGTCAGCGCCGCTACGGAGGCAGCCGTGAGCGCCTCCATCTCCACGCCGGTTTGCCCACTCAGGCGGCATTCTGCAAGGATATGAATACCTTGGTTCTGCTCGTCGGGCGTCAAGGTAACCGCCACCTTGGTTAGCAGGAGCGGGTGGCACATCGGAATCAGATCCCAGGTTTTCTTTGCGGCCATGATGCCGGCGACGCGGGCCACGGCCAGTACATCTCCCTTCTTGTGACCACCGGAAAGAATCAATGCCAGCGTTTCAGGCTGCATGCGGATAAACGACTCCGCCAAAGCCACACGTTCCGTATGGGGTTTTGCGCCCACATCCACCATGCGCGCGGCACCCGTTTCATCGATATGGGTTAATTGTTGATTGCTCACAGATACCATCCTTCAAAGGGAAAATAATCAACCCTGTCACCACACGAAAGCCTGAGGCCGGCTGGAATAAGGGCCACGCCATCCGCCCAGGCGATCGAACTTAACAGGCCCGAATTCTGGTTTTCAAACGGCTGCAATCGCGTTTCACCCGAAGCCGCTCGCTCGCGCCGCACGCGGATGAACTCCGGGCGATCACCCGAAACCCAGTCCCGGGTCAGCGGCAGACTCAACGGCGGCAGGTCGATCTGAGGATCGCCACCCGCCAGCGCACGCAAAGCCGGACGAACGAACAGGAAGAAGGTCACAAAGGTCGATACGGGGTTGCCCGGCAAGCCGATGAATGGCACCGACCCGATCCGGCCGAAGGCCAACGGTTTGCCCGGCTTGAGGAAAACCCGCCATGAATCGATCTTGCCGATCCCGGAGACCACCTGCCGGACCAGATCGGCATCCCCGACAGAGACGCCGCCGGAAGTCAGCACCAGATCGACGTCTTTTGCTGCCGCCAACAGCGCCGTACGGATTGAGGATGCATCATCCGGCAGGACACCCAGATCAACAATCTCGACACTAAGACGCGTCAACGCAGAAACCAGAATAATATGGTTACTGTTATAAATCTTGCCCGGCTCCAGAGGCTTTCCGGGCGATACCAACTCGTTGCCCGTCGTAAAAATAGCGACTCGCGGCTTGCGAACGACCCGTACTTGCGCACAGCCGATGGAAGCCAGCAAACCAAGCTCGGCCGCATCCAGACGGGTTCCGGCAGACAGCACGCGCTGACCATGACGGCTATCGGCGCCTTTAGGCCGCACCCCTGCCCCTGGGGACATGGTTTCTTGCAGTGTTACGGTATGCGAATCCGAACGCGTTACGGATTCCTGAGCGATGACGGCATTCGCCCCTTCAGGTAACGGCGCCCCGGTAAATATCCGCCAGACAACATCTCCTTCAGGCAGAGCGGCTGGCGCATCACCCGCATAGGTGACCCCCGCCACCTGGCGCGATGAACCGCAAGCCAAAGGCGCTCTAACAGCATAACCATCGAACAGGCTTATATCACCCGCGGGCACATCCTGCTGTGCATGAACATCTTCCGACAGAAACCGACCCACTGCAGTCTCCAGCGGAACCAGTTCAGATTCGGTAATGGGAGTCAACTGCTCAATCAATTGACGCTGCGCACAATCAATGGCTTGCAAAACTAAGTCCTCGTTCAGGAAAAACGCTCAACCGGAAGAAAATCGTTATAACCGTGGCAACTACTTCGCTTCGCGGTCAACTGCGGGTGGATCGAAATCGGCAAACCAGCGCGCCCGAGCCACCGCGTCACTCTCTCGGGCATCCACCCAACAGTTTGCGCCGGAAGAGTCGGTTTCCTTCTTCCAGAAAGGCGCGTGCGTTTTGAGGTAATCCATCATGAATGCGCAGGCTTCGAGCGCATCGTGTCGGTGTGCGCTTGCCACAGCAACCAACACGATCTGATCACTGGGAAACAAAGCGCCATAACGATGAACGATCGTTACGCCCGCAACCGGCCAGCGCGACTCCGCTTCCGCAGCCACGCGCTCAAGCGCGCGCTCTGTCATACCCGGATAGTGCTCCAGCGTCAGCACGGCCACATCACGCGCTTCGTTCATGTCTCGAACCGTGCCCAGAAAGCAGGCCACTGCCCCCACGTGCGCGCAGCGCCCCCGGAGCTCTTCAAGCACCGAATTCACATCAAAATCCTCGGTTTGAACCGAAATTTTCATAAATTGCCTTTGCTTCTTTAAAATTCGGAGAACATATGCTTTACGCACTTACGCCAGCGTCTCCCATTGATAAGTTTTAATCCCCTATAGAAACACCAAGGGCAGGTTCACATTGTATATTAGTGGCACCTGATGTAGATTCTTAGGGCTCGAAAATTTCATGATCGAATTTTGTGATCGTAAATCAATACAGATTGATTGACCAATGATGAAGAACCATGAAGAATGCCGAGTCTCGTTGAAAGCGTGAATTTCTTACGTTAGAAAACAGCGTGCAAAATACCGTTGTCGGAGAATGGTTTTTTGCCGGGTGGATCCCTTAAAAAGATCCTTGCAATTGCCTACAGTGCAGGAGTGAGCAATGTCAGAAAATATGATTAACACCGTGCCAGAAGGCACGAAAAAAACAGGCGAAGCGTCGAGTGATCGTCGCAAGTTCCTGCGAAAGAGTGTTGCCCTGGCAGCCGGTGGCGCCGCCATCGCTGCGACCAGCGCAGCCAACGCAGGTGATGGTCTGAAAACCTGGACCACACCTTTGAAAAACGAACCGACTCGCCACATGCTGGGTCGGGGCGTTGTTTCCGTTCCTTATGGCTTACCCTCCAAATATGAAAGCGGCGTGGTTCGGCGCAACGTCGGTTGGCTGACGGCGGATACCATCGCATCGATCAGCTTTACACCATGGCAAGACCTGCACGGGATTATCACCCCCAACGGCCTGCACTTCGAACGTTACCACGCGGGTGCGGTCGATGTTGATCCAAGCAAGCACCATCTCGTGGTCCATGGCATGGTGAAACAACCGATGATCTTCACGGTTGATGACCTCAAGCGCCTGCCTTCACATACAGCAATCCACTTCCTCGAATGCCCCGCAAACGGTGCGATGGAATGGCGTGGCGTCCAGATGGACTCCCTGCAATTTACCCATGGCATGATGAGCTGCTCGGAGTGGACCGGCGTCAAGCTGACCACCCTCATGGAAATGGTTGGCGTTGATCCCAAGGCTACCTGGTTCTACGGCGAAGGCACCGATGGCTCCGCTCTGCAACGTTCCGTACCGATGGAAGGCGCTGTTGATCAACACGGTCGCCCAATCCCAGCCGAATATACCAGTCACTACCGTGACGCAATGGTGTGCTACGCCCAGAACGGGGAAGCGCTTCGGCCAGAAAACGGCTACCCGATTCGTCTGTTCATCCCCGGCTTTGAAGCCAACATCTCCACCAAGTACCTTCGTCGATTGATGTTTGTTGACAAGCCACTGGTTACGTACCAGGAAACCAAACACTACATCGAAGTATTGCCTAATGGCATGGTTCGTCAGTACGACCTGGTTAACGAAGCGAACTCGGTCATCAACTACCCTTGCCCCGACTTCAAGTTGAATGGCAAAGGCACCTATGAAATCCGTGGGATTGCCTGGTCTGGCTACGGCAAGATCGCCCATGTCGATGTTTCCGTCGATGGCGGCAAGAACTGGAAGCAAGCGAACCTGGTCGAACCTGTTCTCAACAAGTGCGTCACCAAGTTCACACTCCCATTTGAATGGGATGGCGAAGAAGCGCTGATTATGAGCCGCGCAACCGACGAAACCGGTTACGTTCAACCCACGCTGAAACAGTTGCGTGAAGTTCGTGGCTTTAACAGCATCTATCACAAGAATTCAATTCAGGTCTGGAAGATTGAGAAGACTGGCGAGGTGAAGAATGTCCAAATCGAAAATGTCTAATTGGAGCCTTGGGCTTGCCGCTGCCGCCGTTGCTCTGACCCTGAGTGCCAATGCGTTCGCCTTCGATGCTGCCGCACTGAAAAGTGCGCCCAAGGTACAAGGCGTAGGGATGAACATCACCGACGCGGCCATCAAACCCTGGAATATTTCTTACTTCTATGATGGTACCAACTTGCCGGACGGCAAGGGCACGGTCAGCGCCGGTGAGAAGATTTACCAGGAGCAGTGCGCCATGTGCCACGGTGACTTTGGTGAAGGTGCTCACGGCTATCCCAAGATGGTTGGCGACCCCGTTGACCAATTCGAAGCCTCAGCGAAAGCTGGCGTGGATGCTGTAAGTAACCGCGGTTTGAACAACAACTGGGGTAATGCGCCGACGTTGATGGATATGATTCACCGTCATATGCCTTTCTACGCGCCTGGCACTCTGACAACAGATGAAGCCTACTCGGTTACCTGCTACGTGATGAACCTGGCCAGCATCCCAGGCGTTGGTGATGATTTTGTCTGCGACAAAACATCCCTGCCGAAAATCAAGATGCCCGGCGAACCGCTGTACGTGACCAACAGCGGTCCGGATACCGCCAACCAACGCTGCATGAAGGACTGCTACAAAGGTACGCCTTTCGTAGTAGAAAAAGCAGCCAGTATCGGTAATGTCAGCGTAGGCAAAGTCAAAGCAAAAGACACCCAGTAATTCATAGCTGGAATGCCAAGCAAAAACCTCGTCTTTTTAAGACGGGGTTTTTTTTCGAATATTAAGTACAGAAGCAGAAAATTCCTTTGGCGGTCGAGGTGCGATTCCACGATCGGGTGCCTCGAAAAACCGTTAAGGGCAGACGCCAGCTTTGCGTTAGCACCGCCCAACGCCGCAATCGGGTCGCGCAGTAGGTTTTTCGAGGCACCCTAAGTAAATGCTGATTTTATTCAATTCTTGGAAAAATTAAGCTCGCTCAACGCGGTACACGCCCGCGATGGCGCTCACGAATCAAAGACTTACGTCTTTATTCGTGTTGGAGCATCCCGCCCCAAGCGGAAAGCACTGAATAAATCAGCGCTTCCCTAACGTTGATACAGAATGCGGGCACTTCGCACACCGGGCGCGGATCGGATGGCCTGCATGTTTTCGTCCGTCGGCGCTATTTGCCACTCGGGGCCGAGGCGGACGACAGCCTTGGCCAAGCCGGAATAAACGCGGCAACTCACAGGGACACCTTCAACGCGCATGGGGCGCATAAGCTCGATGAGCGCCTGTGCCTCGGCGGCATCGCAGTCGGCAGACAACACCAGCAAAATCCCGCGTGCCTTTTCCAGTCGCGCCTGTTCCAGTAGAAGCAGACGTTTGCAGCGTACCCGTATGCCGCCGCTGAAGTTATCGAATACCGCATCGCCCTCGACGATCACCAGTTGATCACGCTCAATCTGTGTGCTGATCCGGTCGATTTCATCGCCGGTGATTCGAACTTCGCAGCGACTTTCGCCATCATCGAGCGTCAGGAACAACTGCCGATCGCCGTTTTGCTGGCGCACGATGCGCTCGGCGATGTTCAATCCCGCAACCGTGACCGGCACGCCTTTAGGGAATGTGCCCGGCGCCGGAATATCCAGCCTGTCGAGCAGGCCCGATAACGTGTCGGATACCAGGCTCTTGAGTTCGTCGCGGAAGGCGTGAATCGGGTGCCCGGTGAGGTACAGCCCCAGGGTGTCCTTTTCCTTGCGCAACTGTTCGGCATCCGGCCAGGGTTCGAGCTCCGGGATCGGCACGCGGATGGCCGTTTCCGGCGCATCAAACCCACCGAACAGATCACCCATGCCCGCAGCCTTGGCCGCCTGAATCTGGCTTGCCGCCTTCATGGCATCGGGGATATGCGCGAACAGACTGGCGCGATTCGGCCCCAAGGTATCCAATGCGCCCGCCAGCACCATCGCTTCGAGTACGCGCTTGTTCAGAGCCTGGCTACCGACGCGCTGGCAGAAGTCGTTCATGTCGACAAACGCGCCCCCGGCCTCGCGGGTCTCCACGATTTTCTGGATCACGCCCTCGCCCACACCCTTGATGGCGCCCAAACCGTAGACCACGGTCTGCTCATCCAGTGCCTGGAACTTGTAGGCGCAGTGATTCACATCCGGTGGGATGACTTTAAGCCCCATGCGCTGGCATTCGCCGATCAAACCGACGATCTTATCCGTGTTGTCCATATCGGCGGAAAGCACGGCAGCCATGAAGTGCGCCGGGTAGTGTGCCTTGAGCCAAGCCGTTTGATAGGCCACGAGCGCGTAGGCGGCCGAGTGCGATTTGTTGAAGCCGTAACCGGCGAACTTTTCCATCAAATCGAAGATGTAACCGGCCTGCTCCGGGTTCACTTGCTTGGATTTGGCACCTTCAAGGAAAATTTCCCGCTGCTTGGCCATCTCCTCGGGTTTTTTCTTGCCCATCGCCCGCCGCAGCAAGTCCGCGCCGCCCAGCGTGTAGCCCGCCAAAATCTGTGCAATCTGCATGACCTGTTCTTGGTAGACGATGACGCCGTAGGTCGGTTTGAGCACCTCGGTGAGCCAGGGATGCAGATACTCGATCTTCTGCTCGCCTTTTTTGCGCAGGATGAAGTCGTCCACCATGCCCGATTGCAACGGGCCCGGCCGGAACAGCGCCACCAAGGCGATGATGTCTTCGAAGGTATCCGGTTGCAGGCGGCGAATCAGATCCTTCATGCCGCGCGATTCAAGCTGGAAAACCGCGGTGGTTTCGCAGCGCTTGAGCAGGTTGAAGCTGAGCTTGTCATCCAGCGGGATGGCGCTGATATCGACCGGTGCCTTGCCGGAAGCCGTGCGCGTAGCATTGATCGACCTCAGGGCCCAGTCGATGATGGTGAGGTTGCGCAGCCCCAGAAAGTCGAACTTGACGAGGCCAACGGCTTCGACGTCATCCTTGTCGAGCTGGGAGGCGGCCGAAGCACCGTTCGCTTCGCAGTACATCGGCGTGAAGTCAGTCAGCTTGCTCGGCGCGATGACCACGCCACCGGCATGCTTGCCGACGTTTCGGGATAACCCCTCGAGCGCCATGCCCATATCGACGATGGCCCGGACTTCCTCGTCGCGCTCGTACAGATCACGGAATTCCTGCGAAAACCGTTCCTGTTCTTTCTGTGAACGTTCGGTGCGGCCCAACGCGTCTTCGAGCGTCACATCCAGCCCCGGCTTCATCGGAATGAGCTTGGCAATCCGATCGACAAAACCGTAGGGATAACTCATGACCCGCCCGACATCCCGCACCACCGCTTTGGCCGCCATGGTGCCATGCGTGGCGATCTGCGATACCGCCGCACGGCCATAACGCTCGGCCACGTAATCGATCACCCGGTCGCGCCCTTCCATGCAGAAGTCGATATCAAAATCGGGCATCGATACCCGCTCGGGGTTCAAAAACCGTTCGAACAGCAGATCATAGGGGATCGGGTCGATATCGGTAATCAGCAGCGCCCAGGCCACCAGTGAACCCGCACCGGAACCGCGCCCCGGCCCCACGGGAATGCCCTGGCGCTTTGCCCACTGGATAAAATCGGCCACGATGAGAAAGTAGCCGGGGAAGCCCATCTGGATAATCACGTCGAGTTCGATGTTGAGCCGTTCCCGATATGCCGCATGCTGCCCGGCGGGCACACGCTCGAACCGATGCTCCAGGCCCTGCTCGCTCAGCGTGCGCAGGAAATCGGCTTCCGTTTCGCCATTGGGCGTCGGAAAGATGGGCAAAAAATTCTTGCCGAGCTGCAAGGTGACGTTGCAACGCTCGGCGATTGCCAGGCTGTTCTCGATCGCTTCGGGAATGTCGGCGAACAGTGCCTGCATTTCATCGGCGGAACGCAGGTATTGAAGGTCGGTGTAATCGTGCGGACGGCGCGGGTCATCCAGGACCCGCCCCTGCTGGATGCACACCCGTACTTCATGCGCTTCGAAGTCTTCCCGATCGAGAAAACGCACGTCGTTGGTGGCCACCACGGGCAACTGCGCCTGTTCGGCCAACGCGACGGCGGCGTGCAGATATTTTTCTTCGTCCGGGCGACCACAACGAGTCAGTTCAAGATAGAAGCGATCCGCAAATCGTTCGGTCCAAAATTTAATCGCCGCCTTGCGATCCTTTGCCTTACCGTGCAGCAATAACTGACCGATTTCGCCCAGATGCCCGCCACTTAAAGCGATCAGCCCTGCGCACTGTTCCTTTGTCAGCCAATTGCGCCGCAGCATGGGGCGGTCCTGGATTTGCCCTTCGCAATAGCCGCGTGAAAGCAATTCGGTCAGATGGCGAAACCCCAGATTGTTCTGGGCCAGAAGCACTACGCGGTACGGATTACTGCTAGGCTCGTCCACAACCAGGCAATCGGCCCCAAGAATCGGCTTGATGCCGCTTTTGCGTGCCGCCTCGTAAAACTTGACCATCGCAAACAGATTGGCCTGATCGGTCAAAGCGAGTGCAGGCAAACCACGCTCTTTGGCTGCAGCCAGCATCGGTTTGATGCGCAATGTGCCATCGACAAGCGAGAATTCGGTGTGCAGGTGCAGGTGAACAAAACTCATGCAGCAAACTTTTCCATAAATGTCATAAAAGGCAAGGGGTACAAAACATCAAAACCATAAAGAAAGTATGTCTAAGGTTGAACCGTATACCCAAAAGCGATCCACCACGCTTAAATGGTTCCCAAACAGCGCAGCGGGCATTTCGACCACCACGAGCAGCCGTCAAAGTCGAGTTTTCAATGCGGTATTGTTTCATGACAGCAACAGGACGCGCCGGTTTTTTTCACTCAGCCATTCGATAAATCATAAAAAAACCGTATGCTATTGTGCATGTTGGATTCTTATTTGAATTGATTTGGAGAATGGTAACGACTCATGCCTGTCCAGTACCGCACGATTCCGGGGGGTATCACTGTTTCAATCGCACGCACACTTGCGAATTGAACGGAACGGCGCGCGCTACTGGTCGAGTTCCACGCAGGAAACCCCAAAGCCGCCACCCCATGCCGAAACGCGTTTTTGTTTACCCCTGACCTTCGAGAGCGTGCAGATGTTTCGCCGAAACACGGTTCCCCCTTTTTCCTTCCGCCCAAACCCATTAGCCAGTTTGTCCTTCCGCTGGATAATGGGATTGGGCTTGTTCATGCTGTCATTGACGATGGCGGCACATGAGGCTTTCGCCTTTGGTTTCCAGGATGCCGTCGTTCAGGCCAAACAACTCGCCAGTCAATCCTACTCGCCCGCCCCGCAAATCCCGGAAGCACTGAGTCAAATCGATCAGAACACATTTGAGCGCATTGCAATCAAACCCGGTGCATCCCTGTGGCAAACCGCCCGTTTCGGCATCGATCCGATTTCTGCCGGGTATATCTATGATCAACCGGTCGATCTGTACGAAGTCACGCCCGACTCCGTCGCGCCGATCGTGTTCGACAAGACCAAGTTCGACTGGCCCAGTCAGGCCTTTGCACAAACCGTACCGGCCAACCTCGGATTCGCCGGATTTTCGGTGCACTACCCGCTCTCGGGGCAAGATGCACGCGATGTGATGCTGACCTTTCTTGGCGGGGCCCAATTCAGTGTAGTCGCGGCCAATCAGGTGCCCGGCGCGCATGCACGCGGCGTGGCGATCGATACCGGACTGCCGCAGGGTGAGCAATTTCCCCGTTTCACCAAGTTCTGGCTGGTCCGCCCGAACCCGAGCGATCTGCAACTCACCATTTACGCCCTGCTCGATGGAAAATCCCTGACCGGTGCCTACGAGTTCGTTATTCGCCCGAACGGCTCACGTGTGGACGTTCATGTCACAGCGTCCCTGTTCCCTCGAACGGGCATCAGCCGCTTGGGTCTGGCGCCGTTATCGACCATGTATTTTTACGGCCAAACCGGCCAGCGCCCGGCGGGTCAATGGCGACCGGCAGCCTATGAATCCGATGGCCTGCTCATGCACACCGGTGAAGGCGACTGGGTATTTCGCTCATTGCAAAATCCTGCAACTTTGCGGGTGAGCGAATTTGCGGCGGATGGCATTCGCGGATTCGGCTTTATGCAGCGCCAAACCCGTTTCTGTCAGTTCGAGGATGCCATTGCACGTTTTGAGCGCCGCCCCTCGCTGTGGGTCACCACGGAGGCGGGTTTTGGCAAGGGAAAAATCGTTCTGGTTCAGATTCCGACCAACAGCGATCTCCACGAGAATCAGATTGCATTTTTCCAGCCAACCGAGGTTGTGGATTCGGCCCATCCCGTATCCTTTGCCTACACACTGAGTGCGGGCAACAGCGATGTGGCGCAAGAACCGCTGGCACAGGTTCGCCGCCCCTTGATCGGCACAGTGAACCTGAAAGCTGATGACAAAAACGAAAAAGCCTATCGCATTAATCTTGATTTTTCCGGCGGGCGCCTGGGTTCACTGGCCAGCAATGAGCCGGTCATCGCCCAAATTGATACTTCCGGCACTGCCAATGTTCAGGAACAGGCAGTCATCCCCCTGCCCGAAGCGGGACACTGGCGTTTATCCATGTTGCTGGTTCCCACAGGAAAACCGGCTGTCACCATCGACGCATCGTTGGCTCTTAACAAAAAGGTCATCTCAGAAACCTGGCGATATGATCTCCCTTCCGATTTGACACGCTTCGGACAGATGAAATGAACGATACGTCAACCGAAGTCAGCCCGGTACCCGGCAACACTCAGTGCGAATACCCGGTCGCCATCTGCGGCCAGTTGCGCTGGTTGCAGCGGCGCGTGTTCTATCAGTTTCTCCAAACTGGCTGCCCGACGATCGATCTGCAAGCGAATCTGGACATTGAAGACAATCAGGCCGATCTACGCCAGCGCCTTGCCGTCCCGATTCCCGAACTGTGCGCCATGCCACCGATCCTGCGTGGCAGCGTCAAACACGCCCAGACCAACACCAAGCACAACCGAAAGCCGTCATGACCGATTCTGTTCTGCCTTCGACAAAAGATGCCTTTCGGCGCATCGCTCTGGTACGCCGGTGGGTTTTTACCGCGTTTGTGTTGCTTCAGACTTCGCTTGGCATCTGGGGGATGATTCTCGTTCTGCCGTATCACGGCTCGACGACCATTGAAAAGGCCATCCTGATTACGTTCATCCCGCTGTACGCCTTCGTGGCCGCAGGTTCATGGATGGCGCTGTTCGGTTTTTATCTGCGGCGGCGGTATAAAAACAGGGGTGATGCGCACAGCCTCATGACCCGCTTTGCCGACCGGCTACCCACAACCGGGCTCGTCAAAACCGCCGTCGCCCTGCCGATTTATCACGAGGACGTCGAGCGCGTCTTTCGCGGCCTGCGCGCCAGCATCGAATCGGTACTGGCAACCGGTCAGGGCGAGATGTTCGAATTCTTCATTCTCTCGGACAGCCGTGATCCCGAAATCTGGCTGGAAGAACGGGCCGCCTGGCTCACACTGTGCAACGACCTTGATCTGCATGGCCGGGTGCACTACCGTCGCCGCCGGGTGAACCTGAAGGCCAAAACGGGCAACGTAGCGGATTTTCTGCGCCGATGGGGCAGAAACTTCAAATATTTCATCGTGTTCGATGCCGACAGCGTCATGTCCGGCGAAGCATTGGTCACCCTCGTCCGCCTGATGGAATGCGAACCCAAGGCGGGGATGATCCAGACCGTGCCCCGCCTGTTCAACGCCCGTTCGGCCTTCGCGCGGATGCAGCAATTCGTCACCCATCTCTATGGCCCGCTGTTCAGCGAGGGGCTGGCCGCGCTGCAACTCAACGAAGCGGTGTTCTGGGGCCATAACGCCATTATCCGAACCGAAGCCTTCATGGCCCACTGTGGACTCAAAAGCATGCGCGGCTTCGGCCTGTGGCGCGGCACCGTGCTCAGTCACGATTTTGTCGAGGCGGCGTTCATCCGGCGCGCGGGTTATGAAGTTTGGCTTGAAACCGCGATCGAAGGCAGTTTCGAGGAATCACCGCCTTCGCTGGATGACGAATTGATTCGGGACAAGCGCTGGTCGAAAGGCAACCTGCAACACCTGCGCTTCTTCGGTTTTGAGCGGGGTATTGCGACCGCACACCGCATGGCCTTCATGAACGGGATTTTTGCGTACATGGCCTCACCGGTCTGGTTCCTGTTCCTGCTGTTTTCCACCATCGAAGTCGCTCAATTCGCGGCGGGCGACATCAATTATTTCCCGGACACCCGCAGCCTCTACCCCAACTGGCCGCAATGGCATCCGCAGTGGGCCATCATTCTGGTCACCAGCACACTGGTCACGTTGTTTTTGCCGAAAGTGCTGGCTCTGTTTGACCTGCTGGTCTTCGAAAACAGCCGGCGCCAGGGATTCGGTTCCACAGGCAAGCTGCTGCAAGGATTCTTTCTGGAGAACCTGTTTTCCATTCTGCTTGCCCCCATACGGATGCTCGCTCATTCGGCCTATGTGGTGCAGGCGATCCTGAACGTCACTGTGCGCTGGGCCGGACAGAACCGCAGTTCGGAGATCGGTTGGTTGCAGGCACTGATTCGCCACGCGCCGGGCATGATTCTGGCGATTACCTGGTCGGGTATCGCTCTGTACCTCGATGCCAACTTTTTTTACTGGACGATCCCGATCAGCTTGTCCCTGCTCTTGGCCGCGCCCATTACCGTGTGGCTCTCACGATTCACCCTAGGTGACCGCTGGCGCAGGCAGGGCATCTGGCGCACGCCGCCGGAGCAGAATCTGGGCGATCAGGTGCTGGTCGACTTTGCCGAACTGGATATGCCGCCACTCAAGCCTCAAAATGCGCCAGACTGGTTGAACTGGACGCTCCTGCATCCCAATCAGGCGCGCATTGCCGCAGCCCTCGCGCCACATCGCAGCGGGGCGGCGAAACGGGCATCGACGGAGCTCAAGGAAAAGCTCATGGTAGAAGGCTTACAAGCGCTTGATCGCCGCAAGGCCGCCCGCATCCTGGATGATGCCGAGGCCGTCATGCAACTGCACCAACATGCGTGGATGGCGCCACCCGACGATCCCTGGGGCAGTCAGGTCGATCACCTGACCCGCCTAATTTGTATTAAGTAATTTTCACCGAGAATGTGAGACATGAGCAAACCGACCAAAAAACAAGCCGAACAACAGCCGTCAGAACAAGCACAGTCCACCCTGACCACTCAGGAATATACTCGACGGTCTTTTCTGTTCACGCTCGCGAACATCAGTGGACTGGTTGCACTGGGATTTGGTGAGGCACAAGCCGCACAAGACTCAACGGCTACGCCCGGAAATGAGCCCGCCACGCCCAAAACGCCCGCACCGGCAGCAGTCTCGCCCAAGGACGGGCTTAAGTTTGCACCGGCCAAGCCATTCTCTTATAAATCCTTGATCGCCCGCGCCGAAGAAATGGCCAAGAATCCGTATCAGGCTCCGCCCTCCCCGGCTGCCGACGCGATCAAGACCATCAATTACGATGCATCGGGCAAGATCAAATTCAACCCACAATATGCCTTGTGGGGCAAGTCAGGATCGGTTTATCCCATCACGTTCCGCCCCTTGGGTGAATACTTCCCCAAATCGGTTGCCATGAACGTGGTCGAGGGCGACCAGGCACGCATGATCGAATACCGCCCAGACTACTTCACCATGCCGGAAGACAGCCCATTGCGCCAGGTGCCGGCCGGGCAGTCCGGTATTTCCGGCTTCTGGGTGCAACGCTCGCGCCGAATCGGCGACTGGACGAAAAGCGAGCCGTGGGCCACATTCCAGGGCGCCAGTTATTTCCGCGCCATCTCGCGACAAGGCCAGGTCGGCATGTCGGCACGAGGCATCGCCATCAATACCGGCTTGCCACAAGGCGAGGAATTCCCCGATTTCCGCGCGTTCTGGTTTGAACCGGCAGCCAATGAAGGCGACCCAGTCGTGGTGTACGCCCTGCTCGATGGCCCGTCGATCACGGGCGCCTATCGCTTTGAACTGCGGTTCGATGGTGATACGGAAATGGTGATCGAAAAACACTTGTTCATCCGCAAAACCATCGATCAACTCGGCATTGCGCCATTGACATCCATGTTCTGGTACAGCGAAACACCCAACAGCCACTTGCGCGGATGGCGGCCCGAAGTCCACGACTCCGATACGCTGGTCGGATGGCGTAGCGACAACGAACACTTCTGCCGCCCCCTGACCAATCCGCCCAGTCTGGCCTACTCCGCCTTCGTCGACGAGCACCCGCGCGGATATGGTTTGCTGCAACGCGACCGCGACCCTTCACATTACCTCGATGGGGTTGGTTACGAGAAACGCCCGTCCGTCTGGGTAGAACCCATCGTCGACAGCAAAGGCAATAACAATTGGGGCAAGGGTTCGGTTACCTTGATCGAAATCCCGACCAACGACGAAACCTTCGACAACATCGTAGCGTTCTGGCAAATCAAGGGGCCGGCACTGGCGGGCACCGCCCTGCAGTTCAAATACCGCCTGTACTGGACCGAGCACGAGCCCTTCTTCCCGCGCGATCAACTGGCACGCGCCGTCGCTTTACGAGCCGGTCCTGGCGGCAACTTCGGCGGCTCTCGCCCGGCCAACACCGTCAAGCTGGTCATCGAATGGGATAGCCAGTTGTTCCAAGGGCATCAGCCCAAAGATGCTGTGTTCACTATCACCAGCTCAGCTGGAAAAACCGACAACGTCCAAATCGACTGGGTAGCGGGCACGCCCCGCTGGCTGACTCAGTTTGACCTGTTCGTCGATAGCGACGAGCCCGTGGAACTCAACGGCGTTTTGACCCTGAACGGCGAGGTCATCAGCGAAACATGGCTTTACCAATTCCACCGCCAGAGCTTCGTTCAAATGATGGCTTGATTGTTCTGGGCAATTAAAGTCATGAACAGTTGAATAAATTGGAGTCATCACTAACTGATCTCCATTTTTTCAATAAACATCTCGTCGATAACGCCCCGAGCGCCGAAACGCCTGCCAACCTTCCGTGCCCAACAGGTTTGATAGTACCGACTCAACCGCCGGTGCCATACCGGTGGCACTACCACAGACATATACCACGGCATTCTCTTCAAGGTATTCCTTCAAAGAGTCATGCGCTTCCCCCAGTCGATGCTGCACATATCGAATGGCACCCGATGTCGGCAGTTGCGAAAACACCCAGTCTAAGCGCTCAATGAATCCTTCTGATTCCCACAAGTGCCATTGCGCCAGCCAGTAGGCATCCTGCGGACTGCGTTCGCCCAAAATCACCCAATTGCGTTTGGCACCCACGGCAATGCGCGCTTCAAGCTGTGCCCGAATACCGGCCATGCCCGTGCCATTGGCGATGAAGAGGCAGGGTACAGTGGGATCGACCATCGGTAAAAACGAAGGATTTTGCCGGAGTTGAGCGGTGAGTTTCTCGCCCAGCGGTGCGTGCGCGGTAAGCCAACCGGAGGCAATGCCGAGTTCGCCCGCTGGTGTCTGCACTTGTCGAACCAGTAAACGCACTACGCCGTCGGTGGGCAACGAGGCAATGGAGTAACTTCGCGCGCCCAATCGGCGCAGTGTGTTAATCCAAGTGGGAATATCATGGCCGGGTTTACCGGCGGAAATTGCCGGTAATTCATGGTGTCGAAGCGCCTCGGCCAAGGGCTGTTCAACACCATCAAATAGCACACGCTGGGAACCCTCTAAACCCGCAGCGTGCAGCCATTGCGCGACACGCTCAGTCGGTTGCAGCGGAACAATATCGATGAGCGCGCCCGCCTGCCATTCATCGCGCATGGTGTGCGTCGCGGTTAGCTCAATTTCAAAGGTCGGGAATCCCATGCCTGCAGGATTCAGGTGTTGCCTTTTACTGAGTATCCATGCAGGGCTTGGTGCCGCAGCGGTCAGAGTTTCACCGCCCCAAACCGACGCGAGTTGCGAGCCCCACTCATCGAGCACGACCGGATCGGCTTGATCGGCCATCAGCATCGGAAAGCATTCGGTCGCCTGTGCCGCTAATAACGATTGACGCAATTCGATGCCGAATCCACAAAATTGACGATACTGCCGATCGCCCAGCGCCAGAATGGCAAAACTCAATGTGGGCAGCGCTTGTTGCTTACCGAGCAGGGACTTAATCACACCCTGAGCCTGATCCGGCGCCTCGCCGTCTCCATAGGTGCTCACGATGAACAGGGCCATCGAGGCAGCGCTCAATTCCGCGTGGGTTAACTCATCCAATGACCGGAACAGCACCGGTTGCGCGGCTGCCTCCAGCCGTTGTGCAGTCATCTGCGCCAGCGTTTGCGCTGTGCCGGTTTGGCTGGCATAAACGACCAACACCGGTGCCGTATCAGGTGTTATTTTTGAGAATTTAACCAATTTCGATCGGGGTCGAACGCGACGACGCAGATACAACCACAGCCCACTGATGAAAAATAATGGCAGCGACAAGCTCACCAAAAACATCATCCACATGCCGACCAAGCCGAAATATTCGCCCGAATGCAGAGCGAACATACTGCGGATGATTTGCGTGCCGAATGGCAGACTGACAAACGGCTGATCGGCAAGGATTTCTGCGGTTGTCGGTTGCAATTGCAGGGTATTGAACGCCCGCTGATGGGGCGTTGCGCTGTTTTGCCACAGCACGCGCATGGCCTCATCCGGCTTATTGGGCCAAAAGATTTGCACGCGGTTGGCCGATAAGGTGGCCAGACGATCCGCAATCGCTTGTAAATCTGGCGCAGACTGACTGACTTCAGCCATTTTGTACGGCGCCGGTTTGCCCTTGGGCGTACTTGTCGCTACGAGCCATAGGTTGCGAGACCAATCGTACGACCAAAAAAGGCCAGTCGAGGTGACGAGTAAAAATGGCACCAGCAGCCACACGCCCATAACGGAATGCCATGACTGCGTTCGTGCGGCCAAAGCGCCGTGCCCGATTGGTTTAAACCAATATTTGAGCCCGGCTCGGCGCAATCGAATGATTACACCTGAGATCATAATCGCTAAAAAAACAAGGGCAGAAGCGCCGGTAATTGCTTTGCCGGTGTTGCCTGCCAATAAACGACGGTGCACATTTTCCACCGTGTGAAAAAATGCCTCACCGCGCGCCTTGCCCAGCAAATCCCCCGTATAAGGGTTCACGAATTCTCCTGCCGGTTTGCCTCGTGCGCGAAAACCAACCCAAGCGCTCTCACCCGGCTCGGTCGATACCCGTAGGGTGGCAATCGGTGGGCTGGCTTTTTGTGCCTGAATTCGTGCCAGCAAATCGGGCAACGGCAGTACGGTCGCACCTTCGGGGACAGTAACCTGCATTATTCCGGCGTTCATCCAGCGTAATAGGTCGTCCTGAAAGGACATGATGGCGCCTGTTCCGCCCACAATGGCCAAGATCAGACCGGCAAACAAGCCAAGCCACCGGTGAAGCCAGCGAAATAAAGGGCGGGGACTCATGAAAAGGGATGGATTCAAGCGCGTCCGCGAAACCATCATACTTCCGCCCATTGCCGCAGCAGGTTGTGATAAAGATTGGTTAAATGAAGCACCTCGGCGTCATCGCCGATGCGTGTGCGCAGGCGTTGAATGGTCTGATCCAATTCAAATAACTGAACTCGACGGGCATCGTCACGAATCATGCTTTGCAGCCAAAAAAACGACGCCACTCGGGCACCCCGAGTCACTGGCATCACCGCATGAACGCTAGATGAAGGATATAAAATCAAATCGCCTGCGGGTAGTTTGACCTCGTGCTGACCATAGGTATCGTGCACCACTAACTCGCCGCCCTCGTACTCATCTGGCTCCGCCAAAAACAAGGTGCAGGAGAGGTCAGTGCGCAGCAAGGCACCATCAGCCTCATGGCGAACGGAACCATCAACATGAAAACCGTATTGTTCACCGCCTTCATATCGGTTAAACAACGGCGGCACAACACGCTTGGGCAAGGCAGCAGAGAAATAGAGGGGATGCTGAGCCAAGGCAGAAAGCACCCGTTGCCCCAACGCCATTGCGATGGGTGAGCGCACATCTAATTGTTGATTTTGCTTCACGCGCGCGCCCTGAGCGCCCACCGTCTGCCGTCCATCAACCCAGTCTGCTGCTTCCAATTGTGCCCGAAAATCGGCGACGGTTGCTTTATCCAGCACCTCGGCCAAATGCATCATCATCACGCGTCTCCTCAGAGGTACCCTTAATACAAAATTTGTTTCATTCCCTGAATAAATTGGTCAAGCGTCCCTGCCTGCCGAATTAATCGGGTTAGAACTTCACCGCCGCCGTCAAACGCACCGTGCGCGGTGCGCCGGGCGTATAGCGATAGCCGCTTTTATTTATGGCAGCGACATACTCTTTGTTGAACAGGTTGTAGACATTCAACTGCAACGACATCGCCTTGGTGAGCTGGTACGACGCCATCGCATCCACCACCCAATAGGAATCGGCATATTGCGGGGTGCCGACTGCGCCGTCCTTACCGCGCTGCAACATGCTCGTGTATCGTGGCCCGCCACCGATGGTTAATTTCGGCGTGACGCGATAACTCGTCCACGAGGTAAATGCCGTGCGCGGTGTGTAATTGAGCTGATAATCATCAGGATCGTTACCCACAGCAGAGCCACTGGTGACCTTGGTATCCATCAGAGTCCAACCCGCATTGATCTGCCAATCTGGCGTGATGTTGCCCACGGCCGATAATTCAACGCCTTGAACCCGTTGTTTGCCTGTTTGGTAATACTGCAGGCTGACCGGATCTTGCACGATCCCATTGAGTACCTCGGTTTGGTACACCGCTGCGGCCAAACCAAGCCGACCATCCAGCGCATCCCATTTGGCACCGGCTTCGATCGTTTTGGTCTTCTGTGGCGCATAATCAGGGTTGTTCGCCGAATTGGCGTTACTGGATAACTGGAAATTAGCACTGCCCGGTGGCAACTGGGCGTTGGCATAGTTCACATACACACTGCTATCTGGCGTAATTTTATAAACCGTACCCAGTTTCCAACTCACGGCGTTACCGGAAGTTGATAAATCAGCGGCATTCACTAAAGTGCCGGTTGCTGCGCCCCCCGTGCAGGCAGGCGCGCCGCGGCCAACCCCACACGCTTGAACGGATGAATAACTGGTGCGGTAATGATCTAACCGCACGCCGCCTGTCACCAACCAACGATCCGTCAAATGGGCGGTATCAAAGGCATAAATTGCAGCCGTATTGGAAAGCCCTTCGGCATGGCCACCATTCAAATCCCAGGTTAATCCCGTGACATCGGGATCGGGTGCATACAGATTCGCCGCCGGCCATGCGCCTTGGGTGGCATAACTCAAGTTATTTTGCTTGGATCGGGTAAATTCCACCCCCATCAAGCCATCGTGCTGGATCGATCCGGTTTGCAGATTGGTTTTCAGACTGGTTTGGTTGGTAAGAATCGTATTTTGCTGATTCAAGAAGGTGGGCAAACTCCGGGCAATCGTCCACGTCGAAGGGTTAGACGGATCCGGTGTCAACCAATTGGCAGCCGACCCCATGAACGCGGTTAAAAGATAATCGTTTTGTGTTTGTGCCCAACGTGTGACATTGCGCAAGGTGGTGTTGGGATTGAAATCGTGCTCAAGCGTCAGCGTATAACGGCTGGATGTAACCTTTTGATAATCTGAATCTGTGCCGTAAAAATTGGATGGATCGACTGCCGGTGCATTGGCTAAAAAAGGTCGCTTGGAATCCGGTGAGGTATAACCCGGCAAACCAATGGTGGGCACCCCGCCATCCGGCACATTGTTTTGCTTCAAATACATGGCATCAAACCACAGACGATTGGCCGTGCCCAAACCTAAAGCGACGGATGCTGCAACCCCACCGCGATTATTTTCGATGGAATCGCGCCCCGCCACATCGGCCTTTTGGCCCATTACATTGATGCGAACAGCTCCGCCTTTAACCCCATCTAACGCGCGATTCACATCGGCGGTGGCGCGCGCATAAGACTGGCCTAGCTCAAGGCTGCCCGCCGTGCTATCGCGCATATTCGCTTGCTTGGTCACAAGGTTAATCGAGCCGGACGGACTGCTCACACCATAATCTGTACCGGAGGCACCCTTAATCACCTCTACCTGCTCAATGTTGAACATATCGCGGGAAATTGCGCCCAAATCTTGCACACCATCTACATAAATGCTGCTCGATGCATCGTAACCGCGCATATAAACCGAGTCCCCGGTCGTGGTATTACCGTTTTCACCTAAATAAAAAGTAGAAACACCCGGAGTATTGCGTAGAGCCTCAGTCAGCGTTGTTGCGCCCTGCTGCTTTATGAGTGCTTGATCGATGATCGTGATTGTTTGGGGCGTATCGACCAATGGTTGACTAAATTTCGGGGAAGACAATTGATCGACTTTGATGTCGTTGCGCTCAGATTTCCCTGAGACATTCACTGTTGGCAATGCCACATTATCGGCATGAGCGACACCCAATGGCGCACTCCCCAGAGCCAGAAACACGACGGCTGCCTCATGTTTTTTACTGCGAATCATGCTTGTCTTTTCCTCAAGTTGAATGAACCACACATGCCGAGGACGAGTCGCTCAACGACATGCCCGGCGGATTCTATAATATGTAAATGAGAACTACAATCATTCGCATGTTTTTTACGCTTAGCGATGTTTGTGCTATTATCGCCTCCGATAATTCAACTTAGATTGTTTTTGTATTTTTATGGTGCCTTCACCAAAAAACGCTCAGCGAAGAACCTTCCGTTTTGGTAAAGGCATGAAGCAACTGACTAATCAACAAGAAACCGTTATATGAAAGCGCACTTACATCAACATACGGATCCTTCGCGACTACCTGGTCTTTCAAGGGGTAACAGCATTCTCTTGCTTGGCCTTGTTATTGGACTGCACGGAGTTGTGCTCTATGCCCTATTGCGGAGCGAATCGGTATCGCAACCTGCGCAAGTCAGTGCGCCGGTGGCAGTGATGCTGGGTACATTGGTGACGCAACCTTCGCCGGTGATAGAGCCTGAACCAACTCCTGAACCAACTCCTGAACCAACTCCTGAGCCAACTCCTGAACCAACTCCTGAACCAGCTCCTGAACCAGCTCCTGAACCAGCTCCTGAACCAGCTCCTGAACCAACTCCTGAACCAACTCCTGAACCAACTCCTGAACCAACTCCAGAACCGGCTCCTGAACCGGCTCCTGAACCAGCTCCTGAACCAGCTCCTGAACCAGCTCCAGCTCCAGCTCCTGCTCCAGAATCTGAACCGAAACCGGCCCCCAAGCCAGCTATCACTGAACCAAAAGCAAAACCAGAGGCAAAACCCCTTCCACGCCCAACGGTGAAAAAAAGTCCACCTCATACCAAGGCTCGTCCGACCAATAAAGCAGTGGAGTCGTTATCGACGGTTCAAGGTTCTCTATCGGGTTCAACCCAAGCGGAGAAAGCCCCAGCACCCGCAACAAATCCCGCTCCGGAGCAAACACTGCCGCCCATTGTTCAACCGAGATTGGACGCGCGCGCAGGCAACAACCCACCGCCGGATTACCCTCGCGCTGCCCGCAAGCGGGGTCTGGAGGGCACGGTCGTGTTATCTCTTTTGATTGGGGCAGACGGCAGCGTGCAGGATGTCAGTGTGGAGCGCTCCAGCGGTTATCCGCTTTTGGATCAGTCGGCCGTTAAAGCCATCAGTCGCTGGCACTTTCATCCGGCGACCCAAGGGGGCAAAGCCATCAGCTGGAACTATTTACAGCCCATCAAATTTTCTCTCACCGATTAAGTACTTTTGAGGATTGACCATGCCCAACTCATTTGATCTTGCCTCACTCTGGCAACAAAGTGATCTTATCATCCGCAGCGTTGCGCTACTCCTGTTGGCCATGTCTGTTTTGACCTGGTTCTATGTTCTACAACGACTATCATTCATGTTGCGTCTGCGTGGCGTCAGTCGCCGATTCGAACAGTTCTGGCACACTCAGGGATACTCGGAAGGCTTGGCACTATTGGGGAAACCCGGTTACATCAATCCGTTTCGCACTCTTGCGGATAGCGCGGTAGAAGCGGTTGAACACTACTACAGCCACTCAACAGATTTGCACAGCCAACTCCCTTTGAGCGAGTGGCTTTCATTATCGCTGACGAGCAAAATTGATGACATTCAGGAGTTTTTCCGTCAAGGAATGAGCGCACTAGCATCGATTGGCGCTGTGGCCCCTTTCATTGGATTATTCGGCACCGTTTGGGGGATTTATCACGCATTGGAAAATATTGGCCAAACCGGATCAGCCAATTTAGCCACCATAGCGGGGCCTGTCGGAGAAGCCTTGGTAATGACCGCATTCGGACTGGCAGTCGCCATTCCTGCTGTGCTCGCCTACAACGCAATCAATAGGCAAAATCGACAACTCATCGCGCGCGTGCAGCGCTTCGCTCAACAATTACACACTTATCATGTCAGTGGCATCGCACCCACTGCACGCGCCAAAGCTAACGTTCAACAGTGGCAGGAGTAATCAACATGGGTTTTCAAACAGCCAAAGAAAATTCGGATGAAATGAGCGAAATCAACATGACCCCGTTAGTGGATGTTATGCTCGTCTTGCTAATTTTATTTATGGTGACTATGCCGGTTCTGACTCAAGAAATTCGAGTCACACTACCCAAAACCACAAGCCAAACGCCAGTCACAGCGTCTAAAGATCCCATCAACCTTGCAATTCGAGCCGATGGCAGTTTGCAATGGAATCAAGAAAATTTAAGCGACGAAGCAGTTACAAAGAGGTTGGTAATCGCGGCTAAGGAGCAGCCACAACCAGTTATCAGACTATATGGTGACGCAGCAGTACCCTATGGAAAAGTCATGAACGTGCTGGCCAGTGCCAAAGAAGCGGGCATCACCAATATTGGATTTGTCACTGAGCCAATGCCACAAAAGTAAGTTATGTAATCAACACCGAGCAGCAGCGCCAATATCGACACTCAGATTCTGGCGCAATTTGAATGGATTCAACTTTTCCAATCGAAGGCATCAACCCGTGCGGGGGGGAAGTTTCGCCATACGATATGACATTCGCTACAGGAAAACGGGCCGGTAAACGGCAGCTTGTTATCGTAAAGGTAATAGGTGAACTGGATATAGCGCGTACCCGGTTGGGAAATTTGATTGATTTCTCGGCTGATCTGCTGCACGACGGACGATGGCATACTACGCAAAGGCAAGCTGGAGACGATGGCTCGGATCGGCGCCTCGATACCACTTAGCAATTGAGATAACCTGCAGGCATCACCGTGAATAATGTTGAGTCCAGGGAAACGCTGCCGCAAGAGCTGTGCGAAGGAATCGGTTCGCTCCACCAGAATCAGGTCATCCGGCTCGATACCCCGTTTCAGAAGTGCCCGCGTCATCGGGCCACTACCGGGACCAAGTTCGATGACCTTGCCTTCACCATCGGGTACAAGTGCAGCCATTTGCCGTGCGAGATAAACCGAACTGGGACACAGTGCGCCTGTATGACGGGGGTTCTTGACGAATTCACGCGCAAAATTCAACCACTCACGGGTACGGATCATAAAACCTCAGACAAACGCAGTGCCGTAAAGACGGTGTCATTTGGCACTGACTTTACCCGTCCGTACCGAAACGTCATATCAATGCACGTTTAATGTGCGAAAATAAATCCACCCAAGCCAACAGGAACGCTCCCCTTGACCGATTTAATGCACCATGCCCTGACGGCATTCATGGCGTTTCTTGCCATGATGAACCCGGTCGCCAACGCCGTTATCTTTCTGGGGCTCACGGCGGATATGGGCTTGGCAACCACGCGCCATGTCGCTTGGCGCGCGGTACGAACGGCATTTTTCATTGTGCTGGCATTCGCCCTGTTCGGCCCGCTGGTGTTTTCATTATTCGGCATTACTCTGCCCGCGTTAAGGGTAGCTGGCGGCGTGTTGATTGCCCTCGTTGGCTTTCGAATGCTGCACGGGGAAAATTCACGCGTGTCGCATCCCAAGCAGATTCCATCAGAGTCCGGCAGTGAGATCGACAGCTCGCAGAATGACGTTGCCATCACGCCGCTGGCTATTCCTGTACTGGCTGGCCCCGGCACCATTGCCACCGCCATGAGCTATTCCCCGAGCGGGCACTGGATGCAAACGGGTGCAACGATTTTGATGTT
>NCKC01000112.1 GCA_002282715.1 Halothiobacillus sp. 15-55-196
TCGTGATGGGTGTTCATTTCAATCGGCATAACAGGCTCATCGGCGGCGAATAAATGGCGCTTAGTATACTGAAGTTGAACGATCATCGGTGGCGCAAACGGGGCGTGGCGTGGTATTTTCGGACTCTTTCAATTTTGAATTCATCCTTTGGACGCCACAGGCGCGGACCCGGTAATGGACCAACAACTCGACCAAGAACTCAATATCAGCCAAGCCATCGCGCTTGCCGTTGACCGGCGCGACCTTTCGCGTGAAGACATGCGTGCCGTGATGCGCCAGATCATGTCGGGTGGTGCCACGCCGGTGCAGGTAGCCGGCTTTATGGTCGCGCTGCGCATGAAGGGCGAAACCGTCGATGAAATCACCGCCGCCGCCGAAGTCATGCGCGAGCTGGCCGTTGGCGTGCGCGTCGATGTGCCGAACCTTGTGGATATTGTGGGCACGGGCGGAGACGGTTCGGCCTTATTTAATGTGTCCACCGCGTCGGGGTTTGTGGTGGCGGCGGCGGGGGGGCATGTCGCCAAGCATGGCAATCGATCCATTACGAGCAAATCCGGCAGTGCCGACATGCTGGAAGCGGCAGGCGTGGCGCTGGATGTGCCTGCCGATTGCGTGGCCGATTGCGTGCGCGAACTGGGTGTGGGGTTCATGTTTGCGCCCAAGCATCACGGCTCGATGCGCTATGCCGCCGTGCCCCGCAAGGAGCTGGGCGTGCGGACGCTGTTCAATGTACTCGGGCCGCTCACCAATCCGGCGAATGCGCCCTCGATGGTGATGGGCGTGTATGCCGAGCAGTGGCTCGAACCACTGGCGGCCGTGATGCACCTGTTGGGCGCCCGTCACGTTCTGGTCGTGCACAGTCACGATGGGCTGGATGAAATCAGCCTCGCCGAGGCGACCGAAGTGGCCGAGTTGCATCAAGGAAAAATCCACCGCTACCAGATTACGCCGGAGCAGTTCGGTATTAAGCGCCAGCCTTTGACTTCCATGATCGTGACAGGTCCGGAGCAAAGCGTGAGCCTGGTGCGTTCAGCCTTGGGCGGAAAAGCGGGTTCTGTTGCCGATATGATTGCGCTCAATGCCGGTTCGGCGATTTACGCCGCCGACCTGACCGATACATTGACAGAGGGTATTGCCCGTGCGCAGGCGATTCTGAAATCTGGTACCGCACTGGCTAAACTCGATGCCCTGATTGCCAAAACCCAGGCCTGCCGGAATTCCACACATGACTAATACACCCGACATTCTGAAAAAAATCATCGCTCGAAAATGGGCCGAAGTGGCCGAGCGCAGCGCGATTCTCCCGCTGACGGAGCTGGCGCTGTTGGCTCGTGAGGCGGATGCGCCGCGTGGTTTTGTCGCTGCCTTGCGTCGAAAGATTGCTGCGGGTCAAGCCGCTGTCATAGCCGAGGTGAAGAAAGCCTCCCCCAGCCGGGGCGTGCTGCGTGACCCGTTCCATCCGTCCGAAATCGCCCGGCAATACGAGGCGGGCGGTGCCGCCTGTTTGTCCGTGCTGACCGATCATGATTTTTTTCAAGGCAATGAAGATTATCTGCGTGAAGCGCGCGCGGCCTGCCGGTTGCCGGTGCTCCGCAAGGACTTTATGGTTGATGAATATCAGGTGGTCGAAGCGCGTGCGATGGGTGCCGACTGCATTTTGCTGATCGTTGCCGCATTGAGCGATAGCGAAATGGCCGCCCTGCATAAGCAAGCCACCGATCTGGGTATGGATGTGCTGGTCGAGGTGCATGACGCCAACGAACTGCAACGTGCCCTGGCTCTGGGCATCGACATGGTGGGCATCAACAACCGCGATCTGCGTACGTTTGACGTC
>NCKC01000113.1 GCA_002282715.1 Halothiobacillus sp. 15-55-196
GATTGATGTGATCAAGGTTCAGGACATGGCAGATGCCCCCCATATCGAGCGTGAACTCATGCTGATCAAGGTGCAGGCCGTCGAGCGCTATCGGGAAGAGGTCTACCGTCTGGCCGAAATTTTCCGTGGCCAGATTATCGATGTCAGCGAAACGAGTTACACCATCCAGATGGTGGGGCCGGGACACAAGCTGGATGCGTTTCTTGCCGCTCTGGGAGAAATTCCGGTGGTTGAGATTGTTCGCTCTGGCGCGCTCGGGATTGCCCGCGGCCCACGCGGCATGTCCGTGCCCGAGGCCTGATGTGCTTGCAGATCTGATTTTTTTATTCGACTTTATTTCGTTATCTGGAGATTTTTTCCATGCAAGTGTATTACGACAAAGATTGTGACCTGACGCTGATCCAAGGCAAGAAAGTCGCCATCATCGGTTATGGCTCTCAAGGCCATGCGCATGCCCTGAACCTCAAGGATTCTGGCGTAAGTGTAGTGGTTGGCCTGCGTCCGGGGTCTACCTCTGCTCGTAAGGCCCAAGCCGAAGGTCTTACCGTTTTGCCTGTAGGCGAGGCCGTTGCCGCGGCCGATGTCATCATGATCCTCACACCCGACGAGTATCAGTCTGCAATCTACCGTAACGACATCGAACCGAATCTGAAGAAAGGCGCCACACTGGCTTTTGCCCATGGCTTCGCCATCCTGTACAACCAGGTTGTGCCACGTGCCGACCTCGATGTCATCATGATCGCGCCAAAGGCACCGGGCCACACCGTGCGCTCCGAGTTCGTCCGGGGCGGCGGTATTCCCGATCTGATCGCGGTGCAACAGGATGCCAGTGGGACCGCCAAGGCGACCGCCTTGTCCTATGCCTCAGCGATTGGCGGTGGGCGCACGGGTATCATCGAAACCACGTTCAAAGACGAGACAGAAACCGACCTGTTCGGCGAGCAGGCCGTTCTGTGTGGCGGTACGGTCGAGCTGGTCAAAGCCGGTTTTGAAACGCTGGTCGAAGCCGGCTATGCACCTGAAATGGCCTATTTCGAATGCCTGCACGAGCTCAAATTGATTGTCGATCTCATGTACGAAGGCGGTATCGCCAACATGAACTACTCGATTTCCAACAATGCCGAGTATGGCGAATACGTGACCGGCCCTAAAGTGATCAACGCCGAATCGCGTCAGGCCATGCGTGAAGCTCTGGCGCGCATTCAGTCGGGTGACTACGCGAAGGCCTTTATCTCGGAAGGTGCGACCAACTACCCATCCATGACAGCGCGCCGTCGCCAGAATGCGGCTCATGCCATCGAACAAACCGGTGCCAAGCTGCGCAGCATGATGCCGTGGATTACCGCCAACAAGATCGTCGATAAAGACCGTAACTGATCTGATTGCTTCTTGCTGAGCTAGCCTCGGTCCTTGCGGGATCGGGTCAACCCAAACATAGGCCTACCCTTGGGAGTAGCCTGCCGTTTGGGTTTTTTATTTGAGGGGAATCTGCTCGCTGCACGATCGTCACATTCTCCTTTTAGAATATCCTCAATCAACTTGAATAAGGTGACCACATGATGGATCAAGAATCGGATAAGCATTTGGAGCGGGATAGCCAGATGACGGATGACGGGGCGCCAAAACATCGTCGCAAGGCCATTTACCTGTTACCGAATCTCTTTACCACCGGCGCGCTTTTTGCCGGTTTTTTTGCGATTTTGCGGGCCATTCAAGGTGATTTCGAACAGGCGGCCATGGCTGTATTCGTAGCCATGATCCTCGATGGCCTGGACGGTCGCGTGGCGAGGCTGACCAATACACAG
>NCKC01000114.1 GCA_002282715.1 Halothiobacillus sp. 15-55-196
GTTTGGATCAGCGCCCGCTCTTCAATACTCAACTGTTTGTAGATTTTTCCCATGCAACATTATCCTCAAAAAATGTTGCACTTGGGTTTTGAGCGCGCCGATTGAAATGCCTTGCCGCCGAGGCAAAAACAACTTAAGTTTCCGCCGCGACGGCCGATAACCAACATCACCAATGCTTGTTACAACCGTTTTGAACAGTTTTTACGCGTGCTCAAGGAAACAGCCATGACCATTAAAGCCAAGTTGATCATCTTGTCCGCCTTCTCGATGCTCATCATCGTAGTGCTTGGCGTTTTCGGGATGATTAATGAAAACAAAGCACAAGACCGCGCAGAGCAAAACTTCGACTTACGGATTCAACCGATGATTGTTGCAAATCAATCGATCCAAAAAATCAACCGGATTGTGATTCAGCTTCAAATGGCTTTGCAGCACAATCCGAATTCAAGCAGTGCCTCACTACACGCTGACCATTCCATTGATCGGCACTTGAACCCCATTGGCGAGGATCTGGCAGCGCTCAAAGAGCTCAATACCAAGTTGTCGGGCGTGAGCCATCGGACAACGGAGGCAAATCAAGCCCGTTTGGGACTGATTTCCGCAGAAAATCAATTGGTCGAAGATACGATGTTGCCGATGATCGCATCCTTGAAATCAGGTGATTATGAAACGGCAAGATCGGTATTTATCTCTCAGCTTGTCCCTAAAATGAATACGTTCTCTAAAGCAGCTACAGCCTATCAAGACTTGCTCAACAATAATCTCAAGCGCGAAAATGAACGTATGCGCCATGCAGTTGATCGGGATAACTGGTTTTATGGCGGGTTAATGGCGGTTGCTCTGCTGTTGGTGATCGGCATTGCATCCTGGGTCATTTTTGAAATTTCAAAAGGCTTGCGCACGGCTGATCAGATGGCCATTTCATTATCCAAAGGCGAACTGGATCGCCCCATAAACATCACCTCTAAAGATGAACTGGGCATGATTTTGCGTCACCTCGATAAGGCGCGTGAAAACTTGCGTGAAACCTTGAAATCAATCGGTGCGGCTTCCGTCCAACTGGCTGCGGCGGCGGAAGAAACCTCGGCTGTTTCGGCACAGACAGATCAAGGCGTTCGCCAACAACAACAGGAAACTGAAATGGTGGCTGCGGCCATGAACGAGATGAGCGCCACCGTTCACGATATCGCCCGTAATGCCGCCGATGCCTCGGCTGCGGCAAGCAAAGCCAACGATGCAGCCACCAGTGGCCAGGCTGTGGTGAAACGGTCGGTGACGATCATCAATGAACTGGCCGCGAACGTTGATCACGTGGCAGTCGCCATTACCGCGCTTGAGGGTGAATCGAAGGATATTGGCAAGGTGCTGGAAGTCATCCGCGCGATTGCCGAGCAGACCAATTTGCTTGCCTTGAATGCCGCCATCGAAGCGGCACGAGCCGGAGAGCACGGTCGTGGGTTTGCCGTTGTGGCAGAAGAAGTGCGCTCGTTGGCCTCTCGTACACAAGGTTCTACTGAAGAAATTCGTCAGATGATCGAACGCTTGCAAACGGGCTCAGAGGCGGCGGTTTCGGCAATGCACCAAGGCAAAGTTCAGGTGGAAGCCAGTATCGGAGCCATGAATGAAACCGAGCATTCGCTGCAGGCCATCACGCAATCGGTGCAAACCATCAACGATTTGAACTTCCAGATTGCCAGCGCGGCTGAAGAACAAAGTGCGGTGACAGAAGAAATGAACCGGAATGTTCAGAAGATCTCTTCGATCAGCGAACAATCCGCCGAAGGTGCGGG
>NCKC01000022.1 GCA_002282715.1 Halothiobacillus sp. 15-55-196
TGGCGGAGAAAGAGGGATTCGAACCCTCGATAGAGTTTCCCCTATACACCCTTAGCAGGGGTGCGCCTTCAGCCACTCGGCCATTTCTCCACGGGCGTGCATTCTATCGGCTAAGTACATCGAGCGCAACGGGATTCGAGGCAAAGTGGCGTTGAAGCTAATCATATTTCGGTGTCGCAGAAATACGGTGGATGGTCAGATCCGCGCCTTCGTACTCCTGCTCCTCGGTCAGTCGGATTCCAATGAACAACTTAAGCGCGCCGTAAATGACGAAACCGGCGGTCAGCGCCAGCATGATCGCCACGGCACTACCGATAAATTGCGATATGAAACGCACGCCACCGACGCCGCCAAAGGCTTTGAGACCGAAAATCCCCGCAGCAAGCGCGCCCCACAGTCCGCAAACGCCGTGCAGTGACCAGACACCAAGCACATCGTCGATTTTCAGCCGGTTCTGCACGAAGGTGAACAACCAGACGAACAAACCGCCAGCGATCAACCCTGTGACCAAGGCGCCAGCAGGATGCATGACATCCGAACCCGCACAGACGGCGACCAAGCCAGCCAAAGGGCCGTTGTGCAAAAATCCCGGATCGTTCCGCCCGACCACAAGCGCGGAAAGAATACCGCCGACCATGGCCATGAGCGAATTGACGGCGACGAGCCCGGATATGTTGCCAATGTTCTGCGCGGACATGACGTTGAAACCGAACCAACCCACGGCCAGTATCCATGAACCTAATGCGAGGAAGGGTATGTTGGAGGGCGGATGGGCGAATATTTCACCGTTCTTGCCATAGCGGCCATGCCGAGGGCCGAGAAGAAGCACCGCCGCAATAGCGATCCAGCCGCCCATGCCGTGCACCACCATGGAACCGGCATAATCATGGAATGCCGCGCCAAACTGGTGAGTCAGCCAGGCTTGAAAACCGAAGTTATCATTCCAGATCAGGCCCTCATAAAAAGGGTAGACGAGCGAGACCAGAAGGAATGTTGCCGCAAGCTGCGGATAAAAACGGGCACGTTCGGCAATGCCGCCCGAAATGATGGCGGGAATGGCGGCAGCGAAGGTCAAAAGGAAGAAGAATTTGACCAGTTCATGACCATGGTCTGCCGTTAATTGGCTCGCAGATGACCAGAAATCGATGTGGTAGGCGACAAAATAGCCAATGAAGAAATAGGCGATCGCTGATACGGCAAAGTCAGCCATTATTTTGGCCAAGGCATTGACCTGATTTTTGCGGCGTACCGTGCCCACTTCGAGAAAAGCAAAACCGGCATGCATCGCCAGGACCATAATCGCACCGGATAGCACGAATAACACATCGACGGCACTGACAAGCGACGCAGTTTCCATGAATAAACCTATTGCAGAATCTTGAAAGCAGAAAGCCGACTCGATTGTCGGCTTTGTTTATTTAGGGTGGGCGGAATTATTCTTCCACAGAGGACTGCTGACCTGAGACGCCATCTTCCTGACTATGCCCCTCGTTTTTAATCCGCTGATAGATTTCCTCTCGGTGCACAGACACGTCTTTTGGCGCGTCAATACCAATTCGAACCTGATTGCCCTTGATACCGAGAACAGTGATGGACACTTCATCACCGACCCGCAAAACTTCCCCAATGCGACGCGTTAATATCAACATGAGTCAACACTCCTTATTTCGAGAACATCCGCTAACAGGGCGACGTCCGAATATATAAATTTTTGTTCTTTGTTTAATTTAGCCGATCAAGGCACTTGGTGCATCCAATTCAAACGCATCATGCAACGTACGTACCGCCAACTCGAGGTATTTGTCATCGACAACGACTGAAATCTTGATTTCTGACGTCGAGATCATGCGAATATTGATTTTTTCGTCTGCAAGCACTTTGAACATTTTCGCAGCAATGCCGGCATGGGAGCGCATTCCGACACCGACCACCGACACTTTGACGATTTTAGGATTACCCGAAACTTCGCGCGCGCCCAATGCTTCTGCCTGCACACGGACAATGTCCAGCGTCTTTTCGTAATCCACATGCTGCACGGTAAAAGTAAAATCGGTGGTGTTATCTGCACCCATATTCTGCAAAATCATGTCGACTTCGATATTGGCCTCGGCCACAGGCCCCAAAATAGCATAGGCAATACCCGGGCTATCTGGCACGCCTTTAACCGTCAGTTGAGCCTCATCACGATTGAAGGCGATACCCGAAATCACGGCCTGTTCCACAACGTCATCCTCCATCGTAATCAGTGTCCCGGCGCCATCAGAAAAAGACGACAACACGCGTAATGGGACATTATATTTTCCGGCAAATTCCACAGAGCGGATTTGCAGCACCTTAGATCCGGAGCTGGCCATCTCCAGCATTTCTTCGAACGTGATGCGGTCGAGGCGGCGGGCGCGCGGCTCGACGCGAGGATCGGTGGTGTAGACGCCATCAACATCGGTATAAATCTGGCATTCATCGGCATTCAATGCGGCGGCAATGGCTACGGCAGAGGTATCGGAACCGCCACGTCCCAACGTGGTGATATCGCCCTTTTCATTAACACCCTGGAAACCGGCAACCACCACCACACGCCCGGCAGCAAGATCACTCATTACCGCATGAGTATCGATTGATTGAATGCGCGCCTTGTTGAAGGCGCTGTTCGTCGTTATTTTCACTTGCGCGCCGGTGTACGAACGAGCATCTTGACCGCGCTGCAGCAACGCCATAGAAAGCAGTGCCGTGGTCACTTGCTCCCCCGTGGAAACAAGTGCGTCCAACTCGCGCTCGTTAGGGCGGGTTTGAAGCTGCTTGGCCAGATCAAGCAGGCGATTGGTTTCGCCACTCATCGCCGAAACAACAACCACGACATCATGACCCGCTTGACGTGTACGAATGACCCGGTCAGCAACAGCACCGATGCGCTCTACACTTCCGACAGAAGTGCCACCATATTTTTGGACGATTAAAGCCATGAACGTACCGTTCGCTTCCCTTAGGCAGTTTGTTAGAAGCGGCTATTCGATCCGCTTTTAAAAATTATAAATAGCCTTTCATTCTACCCAAATCGGCGGTCAACTGCACGCATCAAGTTGTAACAAGTGCGGTCAGCTCTTCATCAGAGGAAAGCGATCGCATGAGAACCGAAGCCAATAATGCCCATGGCAGAAACAATCAACTCAACTGCTTCTTCATCCAGGCACGAGCAGCTTCCATCGCCGCCGGCAATTGTGCAGAATCCGGACCACCCGCCTGGGCCATGTCCGGGCGCCCACCGCCCTTTCCGCCCACGATCTGAGCGGCAACATTAACCCAATCACCTGCTTTGATGCGTCCAGTGAGGTCTTTGCTGACACCTGCAATCAGACGAACCTTTCCGTCCTCGACGCTCGCCAGCATTACGGCGGAAGTACCCAACTTGTTCTTGAGTTGATCCACCGTGTCCCGCAAGGTATTGACATCAGCATCAGGCAATTCGGCAACCAGATAGTTCACATCGCCCATTGCCACGGCGGTGGTCAGTAAATCGCCCCCCGCCTCTGCGGCCTGCTTGGCTTTGATTTCGGCCAGTTCTCGCTCAAGTTGCCGCGCTCGTTCGATCACCTGGCTGACACGACTGACCGCATCCTGACGCGAGCCGCGCACCATGCTCGCAATTTCGGCCAAGGCGTCATCTGTCTGTTCCAACACAACTAGCGCGGAAGCACCCGTGACTGCCTCGATCCGGCGAACACCCGACGCCACACCGCTTTCGCTGACAATTTTGATCAAGCCGATATCGCCGCCGCGACGCGCATGCGTGCCGCCACACAGTTCCATTGAAAATGGCCCCATGGTGACAACCCGCACCACATCGCCATATTTTTCACCGAACAGCGCCATGGCACCGGCCGCACGCGCTTCGTCGACGGGCATTTCACGCGTTTCAACCGAATGGTTCTCGCGAATCTGCGCATTGACGATACGTTCGATTTCACGCAACTGGGCGTCGGTAATCGGCTCGGGTTGAGAAAAATCGAACCGCAACGATTCGGCACCGACACGCGAGCCTTTCTGGTGGACATGGGTGCCGAGCACCTGACGCAACGCGGCGTGCAACAAATGCGTGGCAGAGTGATTCAGCCGAATGCTGTGACGACGTTCGATATCAATTTGGGCATCAGCCACGTCGCCGAGTGCAACACGCCCCTCGATCACCTCACCGAGGTGCAGGAAATTCGCACCCTGCTTCTGGGTATCCGTCACCACAAAACGCCCACCTGCCGTGGTAATGACGCCAGTGTCGCCTACCTGACCGCCGGACTCGGCATAAAAAGGCGTGTGATCGAGCACCAGCGCGCCCGACTGCCCGGCTTCAAGCACATCGATCTGCTCGCCATCGTGCACGATAGCGATCACTGCGCCCTGCGCCTTATCTTGCGCGTAGCCTTCAAAGCAGGTCGGTGTTTCGATTTCCAGCACGTGTGTTTGCTGGGCGAACTGGCTGGCCGCCCGTGATTGCGCCCGCCGCTCGGCCATCGCGTGCTCAAAGCCGGATTCATCCAGAACCAGCCCACGTTCGCGGGCAATATCGGCAGTCAAATCGAATGGGAAGCCGTGGGTGTCATACAGTTTGAATACCACCTCACCCGGAATGGTGCCCCCCGGCGTCATATCGGCCAGTTCGGCTTCCAGAACCTGCATGCCGGATGCCAGAGTCTGCAGGAACCGCTCCTCTTCCTGACGCAGCACACGTGCCACTTCAGCCTGAGCATTTGCCAATTCGGGATAAGCGGGCCCCATCACCTCAACCAGAGGCGCAACCAATCGGTAGAAAAACGGTTCGTCCACGCCAAGCTTGTGCCCGTGACGCGCGGCCCGGCGGATGATTCGGCGCAGAACGTAGTCACGCCCCTCATTGCCGGGACGAACGCCATCGACGATCAAGAAGGCACAGGATCGAATGTGATCAGCCAATACTTTAAGGGAACTCGACTTCTGGTCGGCTGCACCGGTCACTGCCTGCGCCGCGGCAATCAGATGCCGGAAGATATCGATGTCGTAATTACTGTGCCCGCCCTGCAGAATCGCGGCCAGACGTTCGATACCCATGCCGGTATCCACGGATGGTTTCGGCAAGGGATGAAGTTGACCATCGACCGTCCGATCGTATTGCATGAACACGATGTTCCAGATTTCGATGAAGCGGTCACCGTCTTCATCGGCCGAGCCCGGTGGGCCACCGGGGATATGTGCGCCATGGTCATAGAAAATTTCGGTGCATGGTCCGCACGGGCCGGTATCACCCATCTGCCAGAAATTATCGGAACCACCGTTGGGCTTATCGCCGATCCGCAGTACCTTTTCTTCCGGCAAGGCGATTTCATCACGCCAAATGGCATAGGCCTCGTCATCGGTTTGATACACCGTCACCAGCAGGCGATCGGCAGGCAGCTTCAATACCTGGGTGAGAAAATCCCAGCCAAAGCGGATGGCCTCGTTCTTGAAATAATCCCCGAAGCTGAAATTACCCAGCATCTCGAAAAATGTATGGTGCCGCGCGGTATAACCCACATTTTCGAGATCGTTGTGCTTACCACCGGCGCGCACGCAACGCTGACAGGAGACAGCGCGCGGGTTAGAACGATGTTCCAGCCCGAGGAACGCATCCTTGAACTGGACCATACCCGCATTCGTGAATAGCAGGGTGGGGTCGTGAGCCGGGATAAGTGAGGAAGACGGCACAATCTCGTGCCCTCGCTGGTGAAAAAAATCCAGGAAGGCAGTGCGCAACTCAGCAGTGGTTTTCATCATAAATGTCACGAAATCAAAAAGTAAAACGATATTGAGCGCGAGTGTAACGGAAAGCAGTGATAAGTCGATGACCCAGAGCGACAGTAACTGCGAAAACCGCAGTGATCAGAAAGCATCATCCATGCCCTCGGCATCACGCCATTGCCCGCTGGCCACTCGCGATTGCTCGGGCGTAAAACCACGCGACAGAAGATGTCGATAACGGCGCAACTTTTCATCATGCCCATCGGGCGCAGCATGATAATGGCGGTGGACCTGTCTTTGCGCACAGGCCAACCAATCGATATCGGCCTCATCCAGCACGGCCTGAATCAGTGCACGCGCAACCCCGCGCTGACCGAGTTCGGCACGGATGGATTCACGCCCGTAGCCGCGCTCGACCCTCATGCGGACATAAGCCTCTGCATAACGGGCATCCGACTGCCAGCCCTGTTCGGCCAATCGGCCGATCACATCGTCGATGACACGGGGATCAAAACCACGCTGCGAGAGTTTTCGCTGCAATTCGAACGCACTGTGTTCACGGCGGGCCAGCAGGCCCACCGCGACCTTCTCGATTTGAGATGCGTCGGCTTTATCCTCTTGCGCCTTCGCCTGCCAATGCCAAGCCAAAACGTGACCGCTGGGTTATTCTTCGAACGCTGATACGGACTCGTCATCCTCAGAAGCACGCACCGCCGCTTTGCCCGTCGACGCCCGCATCGAGGCCCGCAACTTGGCTTCAATGTCATCAGCCAATTCGGGATGCTCGACAAAATACTGCCGGGCGTTGTCCTTGCCCTGCCCCAGACGGATATCACCGCAGGAATACCACGCGCCCGCTTTCTGGATCAGGCCGTGCGTGGTAGCCATATCGATCAACTCCATCAGGCGGGATATGCCTTCTCCGTAGAGAATGTCCACATCAACCACCTTGAATGGCGGGGCCATTTTATTTTTCACGACCTTGATCCGGGTTTGGTTCCCGATGATCTCTTCGCCCTTCTTGACCGCCCCGACGCGACGGATGTCCAAGCGAACGGAAGCATAGAATTTCAAGGCATTGCCGCCGGTTGTCGTCTCGGGGCTTCCGTAACTGACGCCGATCTTCATCCGGATCTGGTTGATGAAGATGACCATGCAGTTCGTACGTTTGATGTTGCCCGTCAACTTACGCAGTGCCTGACTCATCAGACGTGCCTGCAAACCGACGTGGGCATCACCCATCTCGCCTTCAATCTCGGCCTTGGGCACTAGGGCGGCGACGGAATCAACCACAACAACGTCGACTGCGCCAGAACGCACCAACATATCGGCGATTTCCAGTGCCTGCTCGCCCGTATCCGGCTGGCTGACCAGCAGATCATCGACATTGACCCCCAGGTTTTGCGCATAAGTCGGATCCAGAGCGTGCTCCGCATCCACGAAAGCACATACGCCGCCGGTCTTTTGCGCCTGGGCAATCACCTGCAACGTCAGTGTGGTTTTACCAGAAGACTCCGGGCCATAGATTTCGACCACCCGTCCACGCGGCAGACCGCCGATCCCGAGCGCCGCATCCAGTGCGATCGAGCCGGTGCTGATCACAGGCACGTCGACGCCCACTGTGTCGTTCATCCGCATCACGGCACCTTTACCGAACTGTCGCTCGATCTGGCTTAATGCAGCCGTCAGCGCTTTCTTACGATTTTCGTCCATGGGGGATACCTATTTATTGGTTTGCTTTACAAAGACTAAGAAAAAACAAGGAGGCGACTGAAGAGGAGTCTATGTTCAACCCATCACATCAGCCATTCGACGAAGCGCCTCATCCAATGCCTCCATGCTGGTGGCATAGCTCAGGCGGATATGGCCAGGAGCGCCGAACGCAGTCCCCGGCACCACCGCCACGCCAGCCTTTTCGAGCAACATTTCGCTCAAGGCCACGTCATCCTTCAACCCCAAACGGGTGATCACCGCACTCACATCAGGGAAACTGTAAAACGCCCCCTGGCTCGGCAGGCAGACCACATCGGGAATCGCATTGAGTCGATCGACCACGAAATCATGCCGTGTCCGGAACGAATGGACCATAGCCCGGATTTCGGACTGATCGCCCTCGATGGCTGCCTGAGCCGCTACCTGAGCAATCGAGCACGCACCGGAAGTACTTTGCGACTGGATCACCTCCATCGCCTTGATGATGTTAGCCGGACCCGCCGCATAACCGATCCGCCACCCCGTCATTGCATAAGCCTTGCTTACTCCGTTCAGCACGACCGTCCGCGCCTTCAGGTCGGGCGCAACCATGGCGATGTTCGAAAAGGGCTCATCAGCCCAGAGGATTTTTTCGTACATGTCGTCGGTCGCGATCAGCAGTTTGGGATGCGCGCGCAGCACTTCGGCCATGGCAGCCCAATCCTCCCGCGTATACGCCACACCGGTCGGATTGGAGGGGCTGTTCAACATGACGATCCGGGTCTTATCGGTAATCGCTGACTCCAGCTGGGCAGGCGAAACCTTGAACCCCTGATTTTGCCCGGCGAGCACAATGACCGGCTCACCACCCGCAAGCAGCACCATATCCGGGTAAGAAACCCAGTAAGGCGCCACGATGATGACCTCGTCCCCCGGATTCAGCAGGGCCTGAAACAGATTGTAGATGCTTTGCTTGCCGCCGGTGGACACAATGATTTCGTTCGGTGCGTAGCCCAACCCCTGATCATCACGCAGACGCCTGGCGATGGCTTGACGCAGACTCAATATCCCCTCGACCGCGGTATAGCGGGTAAAACCCGCATTGATCGCATCGATGGCGGCCGCGCGAATGGGCTCCGGGGTATCGAAATCCGGCTCGCCGGCACCGAGACTGATGATGTCGCGCCCCTCGGCCTTCAATTCGGCTGCTTTCGCGGTAACAGCCAATGTCGGTGAGGGACGTACGCGGCGAACCCGGTCTGAAAAGATCATGATCGCAAAAAGCTCCTGAACAACGATCGCCTAAACAAATGCGGTGCAACCAAGCACAAATCATGGTTGTCCGAAGTAAATAAAATGACCCGACATTCTAACGAATTCGGGGTTATTGGGATAGCGCCCCGGTCTGAATAGCAGTCCGATCTCGCACCCGGCGAAACTCGAACAGACAAACGGCCGCAGCTACCGAGACGTTCAGGCTCTCGACGGGTGCGCGCATGGGAATGTAGATCAACTGATCGCAACTTTCCTGTGTCAGACGCCGCAGACCTTCCCCTTCACTCCCCATGACCAGCGCGACCGGTTCGGCTGCGAAATCCGACTCATACAAGCTGACCATGCCGCCACCTGCCGCACCGACAACCCAGATCTGGCGGGATTTGAGATCGGCGAGCGTGCGCGCAAGGTTCGTTACCTGGATGAACGGCAAGCGCTCAGCGGCGCCAGAGGCCGCCTTGCGCGCGGTTGGCGTCAGACCGACGGCGCGATCCTTTGGTGAAATAACGGCTTGCACGCCCGCAGCCTCGGCGCTGCGCAGGCAGGCACCCAGGTTGTGCGGATCAGTCACGCCATCAAGAATCAGCAGGAAGGCGGGCTCGTCCAGTCTGTCCAGCAACGCGAACAAATCATGCTCGTTGCCCGCAGGCTTGGGCTGATAGCGCGCCAGTACACCTTGGTGGCGCGCCAGTTCGCGATCGGCACGCACGCGATCGGCGAAAACCTTCTCAGGGGCCTCCTCGATGGATACGCCGCGCGACTCGGCGAGCACACGCAGTTGCTGCACCCGCTTATCCTGCCGCCCTTGTTCGAAAATAACCGACAACACGCGTTCCGGATCATGCTGAAGGGCTGCTTCGACGGCATGAAAACCACTCAGCCACTGCGTGGAAGATGCGCTTTTGCGTTCGGCCATTATTTGCGCGATTCCTCGGCAGCACTGGACTCAGACTCGGGAGCAGACGGGGTATCCGACCCGTCATCATCTGAATCAGCTTGTTCATCATCGCCACCCGCAGGTGCATCACCAGCAGGCTTTTTACGACGACGCCGGCGTGGTTTGCGTTTCTTCTTGGCTGCATCATCCTCATCTGCTTCATGATCGTCCCGAGCTTCATCCGGAGCATCGCTCTTCGTTTCCGACAAGGCCTCATCATCATCCGGCAGGACAAAATCGATTTTCCGCTCATCCAGGTCGACCCGAGCCACACGCACGGTAATGGGATCGTTCAGTGCGTACACGCGCCCCGAACGTTCGCCGCGCAAGGAAAGCGTCACCGGATCGAAGTGGTAGTAGTCCTTGGTCAAGGCGGTGATGTGCAACAAGCCTTCGACGAAGAAATCCTTGAGCTCGACGAACAGACCAAAGCCCAGAACAGAAGCCACGCGCCCCTCGAACACCTCGCCCACCTTGTCGAGCATGAACTCGCATTTGAGCCAGTCCGTCGCATCCCGTGTGGCTTCATCTGCACGGCGTTCGTTATTGGAGCAATGCTCACCGATGATGACCATTTCATCATGCGTGTACGGGAAGCGATCCGGGGCACCCGTACGGAGCAGGTGCCGGATGGCGCGGTGCACCATTAAATCGGGATAACGACGGATCGGGGAGGTGAAATGCGCATAGAACTCATGCGCCAAACCAAAGTGCCCCAGATTGTCCGGTGAGTACACCGCCTGTTTCAGGGAACGGAGAATCATGGTCTGAATCGTCAGAAAATCCGGACGACCCTGCACCCGAGACAGCAAGTCATTGAAATCTTTGGGGCCTGGTTGATCACCGCCGCCCAAACTCAAGCCCTTTTCGGCCAGCATGGCGCGCAGATCGGTGATTTTTTCTGCCGTGGGGCGATCATGCACACGATAAAGTGCCGGGATTTTATGATCGGCGACGAAACGACCAGCCGCGACATTGGCAGCGATCATACATTCTTCGATGATCTTGTGCGCGTCGTTGCGCTCGTAGGGCACGATGGCTTCGATCTTGCGGCCTTCGCCGAAGACGATCTTGGTCTCGACGGTATCAAAATCGATCGCGCCACGACGTTCACGCGCCGCACGCAGCACCTTGTACAGGCGATGAAGTGTTTCCAGCGGTTCGAGCACATGGGCATGAGCCGCGCGCGCCTCAGCATCCTGATCGATCAGCGCCTTGGCAACGGTGTCGTAGGTCAGACGCGCAGCGGACTTCATCACCCCTTCGAAGAAGCGGAATTTGGCGATCTGCCCGTCATTGTTGATCAGCATATCGGCGCAGAGACACAGACGATCGACATCCGGGTTCAGCGAACACAAACCGTTTGACAGTACCTCCGGGAGCATGGGGACTACGCGCCCGGGAAAGTACACAGACGTCGCGCGATTGAAACCTTCGCGGTCCAAGGCAGAGCCCACATGCACGTAGTGACTGACATCCGCAATCGCCACCAGCAACCGGAAGCCATCCGGCGTTGCCTGACAGAACACCGCATCGTCGAAATCCTTGGAATCGGCGCCATCAATGGTGACCAGTGGCATATGGCGCAAGTCGACCCGCCCTGACTTGTGGCTTTCCTCGACTTCGGGATTCAAACCATCGATGGCAGCCAGAACTTCTTGTGGCCACTCGTGCGGGATACCGTGGGAGTTGATGGCGACATCGATCTCCATGCCGGGCGACATGTGATCACCCAACACTTCAACAACCTTACCGACGGGCTTGTGGCGCAACGTAGGCTGCTCGACCAATGCAACCCGCACGATCTGACCGTCGCGCGCGCCCATGAGATCGGTCATCGGCACAAGAATATCCTGAGTGATCCGCGCATGATCGGGAACCACAAAGGCGATACCCGCCTCCAGCACCAGACGGCCGACAATCTCGGCATTGGCCCGCTCGATCACCTCGACCAGATTCCCTTCGCGGCGTCCACGACGGTCGAGCCCGGTCACCTGCACGACCGCGCGGTCGCCGTTGAGCAGCGCACGCATCACGCGGGGCGACAGGAACACATCGTCGCCGCCATCATCCGGCACAAGAAAACCGAAGCCATCACGATGCCCCAAAACGCGACCGCGCACCAACTCGGCGTGAGTGACTGGCACATACCCGCCGCGACGATTACGGATCACCTGTCCATCGCGCTCCATCGCGCGCATGCGGCGACTCAAGCCCTCGATCCGTTCGTCATCACCATCGTATTCCAGGTGACTGATCAATCGATTCAGCGTTAAAGGACCATCTTGCTCCGAGAGCAATTGCAAAATGAACTCCCGGCTCGCCACCGGATTCTCGTATTTTTCAGCCTCTAGGGCCGCTTGGGGATCTGATACCGTCTCTTGGGACATGGAAACCTTAATCTGTAAAAACATAAAAAATGAGTTTGCGCCACATTACCAGGCGACAAACCCGCGAATAAACTCATTTATTCGATTCAATTTAACATGATAATCCATTTCACCGGATACCCGATGCCCAATCCTCTATACTTCGCATCTTATGCAGGACACCCGATTCACTTTAGTCACCGATTATCAACCTGCCGGCGATCAACCGGCGGCCATAGCTCGACTCGTCGAGGGCCTTCAGGATGGGCTCGCGCAGCAGACGCTCCTGGGTGTTACCGGCTCGGGGAAAACTTTCACGATCGCGAATGTCATCGACCGGCTGCAACGCCCGGCACTTGTGCTGGCACCGAACAAAACGCTGGCCGCCCAACTCTATGGCGAGTTGAAGGGATTTTTCCCGAATAACGCGGTTGAATATTTCGTCTCTTACTACGATTACTATCAGCCGGAAGCCTACGTGCCCGCATCGGACACATTCATCGAGAAAGATGCCTCGGTCAACGAGCATATCGAGCAGATGCGGCTCTCTGCAACCAAGGCACTATTGGAACGCCGGGATGTCATCATCGTCGCGACGGTTTCCTCCATCTACGGCCTCGGCGACCCGGACGCCTATCTGAAGATGATTTTGCATCTGGTTCGCGGAGAAAAAGCAGATCAGCGTCAGATACTGCGCCGACTGGCCGAGATGCAATACACCCGCAATGATATGGAATTTCGCCGCGGCACTTATCGCGTGCGCGGCGATGTGATCGATATCCACCCGTCCGAATCCGACGACGAAGGCGTTCGCGTCGAACTCTTTGACGACGAAATCGAGCAGATTTCCTTGTTCGACCCGCTCACCGGCGCTGTTCGGCGTCGGCTACCTCGCTTCACCATCTACCCGTCCTCGCACTATGTCACGCCGCGTGAACGGATTCTGGCTGCCGTCGAATCCATCAAGGGTGAACTGGCCCAGCAACTGGAACACCTGAATGCGGAGAACAAACTGGTCGAGGCCCAACGACTCGCGCAACGCACACGCTTCGACATCGAAATGATGTACGAGTTGGGGTACTGCAATGGCATTGAAAACTACTCCCGCTACCTGTCCGGACGTCAACCCGGGGATGCGCCGCCTTGCCTCTACGACTACCTCCCACCCGATGCCTTGCTGATTATCGACGAGTCCCATGTCACCGTCCCCCAGCTCGGGGCGATGTATAAGGGGGATCGTTCCCGCAAGGAAACCCTTGTTAATTTCGGTTTCCGGCTTCCATCCGCGCTCGATAACCGCCCATTGAAATTCGATGAATTCGAACGAATGATGCCGCAGACCATTCATGTATCGGCCACGCCCGGTCCGTATGAGGGCAGCCATTCGGCGCAAGTTGTCGAACAGGTGGTCCGCCCCACCGGGCTCATCGATCCGGAAATTGAAATCCGACCCGTTGCAAGTCAGGTCGACGATGTGCTCTCGGAGATTCGCGACCGTGCCACTCGCCGCGAACGGGTGCTGATTACAACACTGACGAAACGGATGGCAGAAGATCTTGCCGATTATCTGGCGGAACATGATGTGCGCGTTCGCTACCTCCATTCCGATGTCGATACGGTCGAGCGCGTCGAGATTATCCGCGATCTGAGGCTGGGAATTTTTGATGCGCTTATCGGCATTAACCTGCTACGCGAAGGTCTGGATATCCCAGAAGTCTCGCTCGTCGCCATTTTCGATGCCGACAAGGAAGGCTTTTTGCGATCAGAGCGATCATTGATTCAAACCATTGGTCGCGCCGCCAGAAACCTTCACGGCAAGGCCATTTTGTATGCAGACCGAATCACGGATGCGATGCGCAAGGCGATCGATGAGACCGACCGACGGCGGGCCAAGCAGATCCAGCACAATCTGGAACAAGGCATCACGCCCAAAGGTATTGATAAACGGGTAGACGACATTCTGCAGTCAGGCGACTACAAGATTCCCGGCTCTCGCGGCGCAAGCCAGATGAGCAGGAGAATGGCGCAGGTGGCAGAAACAGAGGGTGATTTCAGCGTCACCATGAGTTCCGAGCAAGTCCTGAAGCAGATCAAGGAACGTGAAGCCAAAATGTATCGACTAGCCAAGGATCTGGAATTCGAAGCGGCCGCGCGCATCCGGGATGAAATTCATCGGTTACAAGAACAACTGATTGCCGCCGACGCAAAATAGCAGGAATCACAAAAACTAAAAACCCGGCCTTAGCCGGGTAATCACTCAAACTGAATTTGTAACCGAAGACTTGGTCATCACTTGGAGGGAGCAGGCGCTACTTGCTCTGCGCCATGCAGCTTCAGTGCCTTCTCCTGCAAGCCTTGCATATGCTTCTCTTTGGAATCCAAGTCAGCAAACATCTCCTTGGCTTTCGGATCAACTTTGATCATAGCTGCGCGCACATCGTTACGCAGTTTCTCGGATTGCTTCTGGATTTTGGGATCCTGGAATGCCTTGGCCTGACGCTGTTCGAACTCCTGCTGACCTTCACGGAATTTCTGAATTTCCTTCGCCCGCTCCGGGTCATTTTCCTTCATACCCTGAATTTTGGTCACCTGCGCCTTCAACTCATCGTATTTGGACTGAGCGTCGAAATTCTTGTCGGACATCGCGTTCTTGATCGAGCCTCGAAGACCATCGCGCTGCTTGCCGAGCTTGGGGTTCTTCTTGTAAGCCTCCGCCTCAATACCCTGAAGCTTCTGCTCGAGCGCGCCTATCTCCTGACGGGTTTGCTGGAAGTCTTTCATCAGCGCCATTTGTTCTGGAGACAATGTTGGCATCGCAGGCTGTGCAGCTTGACCCGCAGGCGGCGTATCTGCTGCGTAGGCGCCGACTGTCATCAACCCCAGAACGACGCCAAGGGCCAGAGCAGAATGACGAATACCGCGGAATTTATTGGAAACAGACATGAATATCCTCATCAATAATGAAACGAATGATACAAACCACAAGAGTCTGACAAAGGCAGCGATAAATAACAACCGAGATTACAAAAAAAACCGGCTCTAAGCCGGTTTTCTTCAAATCAATCCGAGAGCGTATTACTCAGCAACAGGAGCGGCATCACTACGTTGGACAAACTCGACATAGGCCATCGGTGCATTATCGCCCGCACGATTGCCACATTTGAGGATGCGCACATAGCCACCGGCACGAGCCTTGAAGCGTGGACCCAGATCTGAAAACAATTTACCAACAACTTCCTTGTTGCGCGTCTGAGCGAAAGCCATGCGACGTGCATGGACCGAATCGTCCTTGGCCAAAGTGATCAATGGCTCAGCGAAACGGCGAAGCTCCTTTGCCTTGGGCAGAGTTGTTTTAATCAACTCATGCTCAATCAAAGAATTGGTTAAAGAACGCATCAGCGCATTACGCTGTGCTGAGTTGCGGCCGAGTTGACGGCCAGAAAGACGGTGACGCATGTCGTATACCCCAAAAAATTCAAATCGCCTTAAATCTTCGACTCAGCGAGATTCAAAAGCTCTGCAGGTGGCCAGTTCTCGAGACGTTGACCCAGAGACAGGCCCTGCTTGGCCAATACGTCCTTGATTTCAGTCAGCGATTTCTTGCCCAGATTCGGCGTTTTCAACAACTCGATTTCGGTACGCTGAATGAGATCACCGATGTAATAAATGTTCTCGGCTTTCAAGCAGTTCGCCGAACGAACAGTCAATTCCAGATCATCAACCGGACGCAGTAGGACAGGATCAACCGTAGGTGCCTGTTCAATGACCGGCTCTACTTTCTCAGCCTTAAGATCCACGAAGACCGACAACTGATCCACCAAAATCCCAGCTGCTTGACGAATGGCATCTTCGGCAGAAATGGAGCCGTTGGTTTCGATATCAAGAACAAGTGAATCAAGGTCGGTACGCTGCTCGACACGCGCACGTTCTACCGAGTAGGAGACGCGACGCAGTGGAGAAAAAGAAGCATCGACCAGCAGACGACCAATCTGACCACCCGCCTCTTCACGACGCGCACTGGCAGGAACGTAACCTTTACCACGAGTGACCTTGAAGGTCATGACCAGGCTGCCCTGATCATTCAATGTGGCAATGTGATGCTCTGGATTGATGATTTCAACCGCATGATCGGCCTTGATATCGGCGGCTGTTATCGCTCCAGCGCCTGTTTTTTTGATACTGAGCACGGCTTCATCGCGACCATGCAGGATGACTGAAAGGCCTTTTAGATTAAGCAGAATTTCCAGCACGTCCTCATGTACACCTTCAATGGTAGTGTACTCGTGAACAACGCCTTCGATTTCGGCTTCGGTTACGGCAACGCCCGGGATGGAAGAAAGAAGAATACGACGAAGCGCATTACCAAGTGTATAACCGAAGCCACGCTCAAGCGGCTCCAGCACGACACGGGCCCGCGTCGCGTCCAGAACCTGAACATCGACCAGTCGTGGCTTAAGCAGTTCGGTAGAACCCAATTGCATAACAAACCCCCGTTAATTACTTGGAATACAATTCAACAACGAGTGATTCGTTGATTTCGGCAGGCAACTCGTCACGAGTAGGAGCCGATTTGAACACGCCTTCCATTTTCGTGGCGTCGACAGAAATCCACGACACGTCAGGACGCTGCGCAGCGATTTCGAGAGAATCCTTGATGCGCTGCTGTTTGCGTGAAGATTCACGAACAGCGACAACGTCATTGGCGGCAACTTGGTAAGAAGCAATGTTTACAACTTCACCGTTGACAGTAATGGCGCGATGAGATACCAACTGGCGCGATTCAGAACGCGTAGCACCGAAGCCCATCCGATAAACAACATTATCCAAACGGCATTCCAGCAGTTGCAACAGGTTTTCACCTGTAGAACCTTTCAGTTGTGCCGCTTTCTTGAAATAGTTGGCGAACTGGCGCTCGAGCACACCGTAAATACGTCGCAACTTTTGCTTCTCGCGGAGTTGCACTCCGTACTCAGAAACTTTTTGCTTGCGTGCCGCACCGTGCTGGCCAGGAGCTCGATCATGATGACATTTGTCTTCATGTGAACGCACACCAGATTTGAGAAAAAGATCAGTGCCTTCACGGCGACTTAACTTACATTTTGGACCAAGATAACGAGCCATAATCTAATACCTCTTAGACACGACGCTTTTTAGGCGGACGGCAACCATTGTGGGGAATCGGCGTGACATCAGTAATGACGCCAACTTTGAAACCGACCGAATTCAACGCACGGATGGTTGACTCGCGACCAGGGCCTGGACCTTTGATCTCGACATCGATGTTCTTGACACCATAAACCTTGGCAGCCTCGCCAGCACGCTCGGCAGCAACCTGTGCCGCGAAGGGTGTTGACTTGCGTGAACCGCGGAAGCCAGAACCACCCGAAGTGGCCCAGCTCAAGGCGTTACCTTGACGATCGGTGATGGTTACAATCGTGTTATTGAATGATGCATGCACATGAGCCACAGCATCAGTAACTACGCGCTTTATTTTCTTGCGCGCAGGGGCATTAGATTTAGCCATTTAGTAATCCTACTCTCGTAAATCGAAGAATATTAAGCCTGATTAGCGCTTAACCAGGCGACGCGGACCCTTGCGAGTCCGTGCGTTTGTCCGTGTGCGCTGTCCACGGAGTGGCAGGCCGCGCCGGTGGCGCAACCCACGATAACAACCCAAATCCATCAAACGCTTGATGTTCATGGAAACATCACGTCGAAGGTCACCCTCGACGATAAATTTGGCCACTTCAGCACGCAATGCTTCGACTTCGGACTCAGACAAGTCACGAACCTTGCGGCTTGGTTCAACACCAGAAGCCAGGCAGATTGCCTGCGCACGAGTAGTGCCAATGCCATAAATTGATGTGAGTGCAATAACTACATGTTTTTGCACTGGAATATTTATTCCCGCGATACGTGCCATCGAAGATCACCTTAAAAAATGAGCGCGAAACTATAAAACAAAAAGACTACGGAATCAAGGAAATGACCCCGTATTTTTATAATCCAGACTTGAAGTGTGCTTTACGAACCAAGCTGTCGTACTGGTGGGAAACCAGATGAGACTGGACCTGAGCCATAAAGTCCATCAGAACAACCACGATAATCAACAGTGAAGTGCCGCCGAAATAGAAAGGCACATTCCAATACAGAATCAGAAACTCTGGCAGCAAACAAACCGCTGTGATGTACAAAGCGCCCCAGAATGTCAGACGTGTGAGCACTTTATCAATATAGCGAGCAGTATGTTCGCCCGGGCGAATGCCCGGCACAAACGCACCTGAGCGCTTTAAGTTGTCAGCTGTTTCTCGCGAGTTAAAAACCAATGCCGTATAGAAAAAGCAGAAGAAAATAATCGCAGCCGCATACAAACCAACGTACAGGGGCTGACCGGGAGACAGAGCAGTAGAAAGATTACGCAGCCAAGCCATGTTCTCCTGCTGTCCCAACCAGTTACCCAGTGTTGCCGGAAAGAGAATGATACTGGAAGCAAAAATAGGCGGGATCACGCCAGCCATATTCAGCTTCAAAGGCAGATGAGAAGACTGCTGGCCCGACATACCTCGCCCTTGCTGACGGCGTGCGTAGTTGACGGTAATGCGACGCTGGCCACGCTCAACAAACACAACAAAGGCAGTCACGGCAACAATCAACACAGCGAGAATGAGCAATGTAATAAGACCCAGCTCACCGGTACGCACCAACTCTGCAGTACCGCCGATTGCGGTAGGCAAGCCGGCCACGATACCTGCGAAGATGATCAATGAGATACCATTGCCGACACCACGTTCCGTGATCTGCTCACCGAGCCACACCAGTAGCATGGTACCGGTGAGCAGAGTCATGGTAGCGACGAACAAAAAGCCGAAACCCGGCGTATACACCAGACTCTGCCCGCCGACTGACTGCCCCTGCAGGGCGATGGAAACGCCCAAAGCCTGGACCAGACCAAGAGCCAAGGTACCGTAACGGGTGTACTGCGTGATTTTTCTGCGACCGGCCTCACCCTCTTTCTTGATCCGTTCGAGCGAAGGGAGCACCGAAGAAAGAAGTTGTACAATAATGGAGGCCGAAATATAGGGCATGACACCTAGCGCGAACAGAGACATCCGCGACAGCGCGCCACCGGAGAACATATTCATCATGCCAAGAATGCCGCCCGAGTGCTGCGTAAACAGAGTACGCATTACATCAACATCAATTCCCGGCAGGGGGATAAACGTTCCGATTCGGTAGACAACCAGCACCATAATCACAAAGAAAATGCGCTGACGGAGCTCGGTCAACCGACCGGCCCCCGCCAAACTTGCTACACCGGCATTTGATAGCGCCACGGGTTACTCCGCTTTTCCACCGGCCGCAACAATAGCGCTCAACGCGCCCTTGCTGACACGAATGCCCTGAACCTGAACTGGCTTGGTGACCTCACCGGAAAGCATGATTTTAACGAAGCGAACATCGTTACGAATCAGCCCGGCGGCTTTCAATGTTTCCAGAGAAACAACACCATCCAGCCTGTTAAGTTCAGAGGTACGGATCTCGGCTGATGCCAGAGCACGCAACGAACGGAAGCCCATCTTGGGCAACCGGCGCTGAATTGGCATCTGACCGCCTTCGAAACCTGTTTTGTGGAAGCCGCCGGAACGAGACTTCTGACCCTTGTGACCGCGACCCGCGGTCTTACCCAGACCAGAGCCGACACCGCGACCAACGCGAGTGCGTTCTTTGCGGCTGCCGTCAGCAGGCGATAAAGTATTCAGACGCATTACTTGGACTCCTGAACTTCGAGCAGATACTCGACTTTGTTGATCATGCCGCGATTCTCAGGCGTATCCATGACTTCAACTTCGTGATTCATACGACGCAATCCGAGACCTTTGACGCAAGCCTTGTGGGATGCCAATCGACCAATTGTCGAACGAATTAACTTAACACGGATCATTGATGGCTGGTTCATGACGCGCTCCCGACAATCTCTTCTACACGCTTGCCGCGCTTGGAAGCGATCATTTCTGGTGAACTGATTGACTGAAGACCATTAACCGTAGCGCGAATCACATTCATGTGGTTACGCGTACCGATGCATTTCGCCAGGACGTTACGCACGCCAACAGCTTCAAATACAGCACGCATGGCACCACCGGCAATAACACCCGTACCCTCTGATGCCGGCTTCATGAACACTTGTGCAGCGCCATGGTGACCAACTGTCGAGTAATGCAAGGTGCCATCACGCAAAGGGACGTCAACCATGTTGCGCTTCGCACGATCCATGGCCTTCTGGATTGCAGCCGGCACTTCTTTCGCTTTGCCGTAACCAAATCCGACTCGACCTTCACCATCACCAACAACTGTCAGCGCGGTGAATGAAAAAATACGACCACCTTTGACGACCTTGGCAACCCGGTTTACAGCCACGAGTTTCTCGATCAAGCCATCGGTCGCAACTTCGTTAGAATTTCTACTCATTGCATAACCTCTTAGAATTGCAGACCGGCTTCACGAGCGGATTCGGCCAATGCCTTGATCCGGCCATGGAAAATAAATCCAGAACGGTCAAACGCGACGTTTGTAATACCTTTTGCAAGGGCGGCCTTAGCGACCATCTCACCAACTCGCTTGGCAGCATCGATGTTGCCACCGTGCTTACCCGCTTCGATCACACCTGGGTGCAACGTTGATGATGATGCAACAACAGTCGCGCCGTCAGGCGTAAAGATCTGAGCGTAGGTGTGCTGTGCTGTACGGTAAACCGTCAGCCGATGTACGCCCAACCGGACGATTTTGGCACGTGTGCGGCGCGCGCGACGCAGACGATTTTGTGATTTTTCGTTCATAGCTAACCCTTATTTCTTCTTCGCTTCCTTACGGAAGATGACTTCATCGTGGTACTTCACACCCTTGCCCTTATACGGCTCTGGCGGACGATAACCTCGGATATTGGAAGCCACTTGACCCACTTTTTGACGATCCGCACCACGGATAATAATTTCCGTTTGTGATGGGGTTTCAATGGTGATGCCCGCAGGAATAGCGAAGTTGATTGGATGAGAAAAACCCAGTGCAAGATTCAGAACATTGCCCTGAACCTGCGCACGGTAACCCACACCAACCAGTTGCAGTTTCATTTCGAAACCAGCGGATACGCCCTGAATGTTGTTGTTTGCCAAGGCACGCATGGTGCCCGCCAGAGCAATGTACTGATCTGACTCAGGCTCAAAACGCAGTTCGTTAGCCGCCATATCGACACTGACTGATTTGTGCAATGTCATTTCAAGCTGACCCTTCGGCCCCTTGAACGAAATAACCTGACCATTCAATTTAACCTCGACACCTTTGGGAATGGCGACGGGCTTTTTAGCAACACGACTCATGATTCACTCCCAATTAAGATACGAGGCAAATAACTTCACCACCGATGTTTTGCCGACGCGCTTCGCGATCAGGCATGACACCCTGTGATGTAGAAAGAATAGCCACACCCAGACCACCGATAACGGTAGGCAGTTCGTCCGCGCTCTTGTAAACACGGAAGCCTGGCTTAGATACACGCTTGATCATGTCAATAACCGGCTTGCCCTGAAAATATTTCAGCGAAATAGACAGGGTCGGCTTAGCGTCGCCAGAAACCTGGAAGTCACCGATGTAGCCTTCTTCTTTCAGAACGTTGGCGATTGCTTGCTTGAACTTCGATGATGGCATGCTCACGCTCGGCTTACGGGCATTCTGAGCGTTACGGATACGGGTCAGCATGTCGGAAATTGGATCACTCATACTCATAATGTCACCTCATTACCAACTTGCTTTGCGAAGGCCTGGAATCTCGCCAGACATTGCCAATTGACGGAGCTTGTTCCGACCGAGCGCGAACTTGCGGTAAACACCCTTCGGACGACCAGTGATCGCACAACGGCGAACCTGGCGGCAAACAGAAGAGTCACGCGGCAACTTGCTCAAAGCAGCCGAAGCTTGCATTTTCGCGTCAAAATCCGCATTCGGATCATTCAGAACTGCACGCAATTGTTCGCGCTTAGCTTGATAACGAGCTGAGAGCTTTTGACGCTGCTCTTCCCGGTTCAACATACTTTTCTTAGCCATTTAAAACTCCCTTACCGGCGGAATGGGAAACCGAAGCATTCGAGCAGTGCCCGTGCCTGGTCATCATTCTGTGCGGTAGTCGTGATCGTGATATCCATCCCGCGGATTTGATCGATTTTATCGTAATCAATTTCCGGGAAAATAATTTGCTCTTTCACACCCATGCTGTAATTGCCACGGCCATCAAACGACTTGGGATTGAGGCCGCGGAAATCCCGTATGCGAGGAACAGAGATCTGGATCAACCGATCGAAGAATTCGTACATCGTACTTCCTCTCAGGGTCACCTTGACGCCTAATGGCATCCCTTCGCGCAGCTTGAAGCCGGCAATCGACTTACGTGCATAAGTCACAACGGGCTTTTGACCCGAAATTGCTGCCATTTCATCCACTGCACTGTCGATTACTTTTTTGTCACGCGCCGAGTCACCCAAGCCCATGTTCAGAGTAATCTTGGTCAGCTTCGGAACGGCCATGACATTATCGAGACCCAGCTTTTCTTTAAGCTGAGGCAGATAAGTACTGGTGTATAATTCCTGAAGACGAGCCATCTTAATTCAACCTATTTTGTGTCAACGACTTCGCCGTTGGATTTAAAAAAACGAACCTTCGTGCCGTCTTCAAGATGTTTGAAGCCAACCCGATCCCCTTTTTCGGAGGCGGGATTAAACAGCATTACGTTAGAAATATCAACGGATTTCTCCATTTCGATGATTCCGCCCGTCTGACCCAGCATTGGGTTGGGCTTCTTATGCTTCTTAACCTTGTTGATATTTTCGACGACAACGCGGGCACCATCATTGACCACGCGCAACACCGTGCCGCGGCGACCTTTGTCTTTACCTGCGATGACAACTACTTCATCACCTTGTCGAATTTTACGCATGGCGATATCCTCAAATCACTTCGGGCGCAAGCGACACGATCTTCATGAACTTCTCGCCACGCAGTTCGCGGGTGACAGGGCCAAAGATACGGGTGCCGATTGGCTCGAGTTTAGCGTTTAACAAAACAGCAGCATTGCCATCGAAACGGATCAAAGAACCGTCCGGACGACGAACGCCTTTAGCGGTGCGCACTACAACGGCGTTGTACACGTCACCCTTTTTGACACGGCCACGTGGGATGGCATCTTTGATAGACACCTTGATGATGTCACCAATACCGGCATAACGACGATGTGAGCCGCCCAGCACTTTGATGCACTGGATTTTCTTGGCGCCGCTGTTATCCGCAGAGTCCAGAATGGTTTGCATTTGAATCATGATTCTTGCTCCTTAAACGGCTGCGCGGGTAATTACGCGAACCAATGTCCAGGATTTCGTCTTGGAAATCGGACGTGACTCACGGATCTCAACGCTATCGCCCACACGGGACTGATTGTCTTCATCGTGCACGTGAAGCTTTGTGGTTTTCGTAATGAACTTACCGTACAAGGGATGTTTTACACGACGCTCGATAGCAACCGTGATTGATTTATCCATCTTGTCGCTGGTCACGCGACCAACGCGTGTACGGATAACGTTTTCGTTTGTTTCAGTAGACATCTCAGCCTTGCTCCTTCTCGGTCAGAATCGTTTTGATTCGAGCCACGTTTTTCCGCGCTTCACGAATCAAATGCGATTTGGATTCCTGACCCGTCGCTTTTTGCATGCGCAGATTGAACTGTTCGCGTTTAATCGCCAACAACTCTTCACGCAAACCTTCTGGTGATTTTTCGCGCAATTCGTTAGTGATTTTGCTCATTACATCAGTACCCGCGTTACGAAGGTCGTCTTGACGGGAAGCTTGGCCGAGGCCAATGAGAACGCTTGACGCGCGATATCTTCTGTCACACCTTCAATTTCATAAAGCATCTTGCCGGGCTGGATTTTAGCCACCCAATACTCGACGCTCCCTTTACCCTTACCCATCCGCACTTCGAGTGGCTTCTTGGTAATCGGGGTGTCCGGGAAAATCCGGATCCAGATCTTGCCGCCCCGCTTCACATGACGTGAAATGGCACGACGAGCCGACTCGATTTGACGAGATGTAATTTCACCGCGCTCCAGTGACTTCAGACCGAATTCACCAAAGCTGACCTTATTGCCTGTCGTCGCAATGCCCCGATTTTTACCCCGGAACTGCTTGCGGAATTTTGTACGTTTTGGCAGCAGCATAATGTTAGCTCCACTTACCTATCTGATCGGTTCAGGCTGTCGCAGCTTTGCCATCACGGTTGCCCGGGACGCCAAACACTTCGCCTTTAAAAATCCAAACTTTGACGCCGATGACGCCATAGGTAGTTTGGGCCTCTGCAAAGCCATAATCGATGTCGGCACGCAGGGTGTGCAGGGGCACACGACCTTCGCGGTACCATTCGTTACGGGCAATCTCTGCACCGCCTAAACGACCAGATACGTTGACTTTGATCCCACCCGCACCAAGGCGCATGGAGGTTTGCACGGCACGTTTCATGGCACGACGGAACATGATCCGACGCTCAAGCTGCTGAGCAATCGATTCGGCGACCAGTTGCGCGTCCAATTCTGGCTTGCGAATCTCTTCAACCGAGAGCTTGACCGCGTTGCGATCAACACCCAACATCGGAGCGATTTCACCACGAAGACGCTCAATGTCCTCGCCCTTGCGACCAATCACGATCCCCGGGCGAGCCGTGTGGATTGTAACGGACGCAGAACGGGCTGGACGCTCGATCTGAATACGTGAAACGGATGCTTCTTTCAGTTTGTCCTTGATGAATGCACGCGTGCGCACATCTTGGTTCAATTGAACCGGAAACAACTTACTATCGGCATACCAGCGAGATGTCCAATCAGAGGAAATCCCGAGCCGGAATCCTACCGGATGTACTTTCTGACCCATAACTCTCCCCTTACCGCTCGCTGACCGTGACTAGAATATGACTGGTTTTTTTCAGGATACGTGCGCCGCGGCCCTTGGCTCGTGCACGGAAACGTTTCAAAACCGGACCCTCGTCGACCATGATCGTCGCGATACGCAGACGATCTACGTCTGCGCCTTCATTGTTTTCCGCGTTGGCAATCGCCGACTCCAGGACCTTCTTGATCAGATCAGCGCCTTTCTTGTCGCTGAACGTCAAAGTTTCAATTGCCTGGGCGACGCCTTGCCCCCGCACCAGATCCGCAACAAGGCGCGCCTTCTGAGGAGAAATACGCGCATAACGGTGTAAAGCTGTAGCTTGCATATCAGTCTCCTAGCGCTTGGCTTTCTTGTCAGCCACATGTCCCCGGTAAGTCCGGGTAGGCGCAAACTCACCGAGTTTGTGTCCAACCATGTTTTCGTTGACAAGAACTGGAATGTGCTGGCGACCGTTATGGACCGCGATGGTCAGGCCAATGAAATCCGGAAGGATCATCGAGCGACGAGACCAGGTCTTTATGGGCCGACGGTTATTGGCCGCAGCAGCCTCTTCCACCTTTTTCAGCAAGTGATGGTCCACGAAGGGACCTTTCTTAAGTGAACGTGGCACCTTTTAACCCTCTATATCAGTGAATTATTTAGAACGGTGACGGACAATAAGTTTGTCCGTTCGCTTGTTCGTCCGAGTTTTGTAGCCCTTGGTCGGCACGCCCCATGGGGTGACCGGATGGCGGCCACCCGAGGTTCGGCCTTCACCACCACCGTGCGGGTGATCCACCGGGTTCATGACCACACCGCGTACGGTCGGACGGATACCGCGCCAACGCGTTGCACCGGCCTTACCCAATGAGCGGAGGCTGTGTTCGTGGTTGCTGACTTCGCCAAGTGTTGCGCGACATTCGGCCAAAACCTTACGGGTCTCGCCAGAACGCAGACGAAGGGTCACATAGGCACCTTCGCGAGCCACCAGTTGCACGGCAGCGCCGGCACTACGAGCGATTTGCGCGCCCTTGCCCGGCTTCAATTCCACCGCATGGATGGTTGAACCGATCGGAATGTTGCGCATCGGCAAGCAGTTACCCGCACGGATGGGTGCCTCAACACCTGACTGAACCACTTGACCAGGAACAACGCCACGAGGTGCCAGAATGTAGGCACGCTCACCATCGGCGTACATAATCAATGCAATGTGCGCGGTGCGGTTCGGATCATATTCAATACGTTCTACTGTGGCCGGAATGCCATCTTTGTTACGCTTGAAGTCGACCAGGCGATAATGCTGTTTATGACCACCACCGATATGACGTGTGGTAATCCGGCCCAGGTTGTTACGACCACCGGTGTTGGATTTCTTTTCCAGCAACGGGGCGTACGGAGCACCTTTATAGAGGTGCGAACGATCGATCTCGATGACCGAACGACGACCCGGGGAGGTTGGTTTTGCAATTTTCAATGCCATGATTTAATTCCTTACTTAACCAGACCGGTTTAGTTCGCCTGGCCCAGATCAATCGCTTGACCTTCTGCCAATGTGACATAAGCTTTTTTCCAGTCAGCGCGATGACCCGCCACGCCACGGAAGCGACGAGCTTTACCGGCTACGTTCAACGTTTGCACAGCCAACACATTGACGCTGAACAACTGCTCGACAGCCGCCTTGATCTCGGCCTTTGTTGCCGTGGTCGCAACGCGAAACGCATATTGGTTTTCTTGATTTGCGCGTGCCGTTTTCTCGGTCACCAGGGGTGAACGCAATACGTCAAAAAGTTTTTCCCGCATCATGACAACCACTCCTCAACCATTTTGACGGCTGCACGGGTAATCACCACGCGTTCAGCGCCAACCAGACTAACCGGATCCAACATATCGGCCGTGAGATAACCCAGTTCGATCACGTTCCGCGAACCCAGGAAGAAATGCTCATCGAATGCTTCGGCAACAAACAATGTGCGACCACCCTGAATGCCCAAGTTTTTCACCAGGCCCAATACTTCACGTGTTTTGGGCGAAGAAACTGCCAGCGACTCGACAACGATCAGGCGATCCTGACGAACCAGCTCAGAGAAGATCGAAGCCATCGCAACGCGATACGCCTTACGGTTGATCTTTTGCTCGAAGTTGCGTGGGCGGGCAGCAAAGGTCACACCACCGGTACGCCAGATGGGTGAACGCGTCGTCCCAGCACGCGCACGGCCTGAACCCTTCTGGTTCCAAGGCTTCTTGCCGCCACCGGAAACTTCTGAACGCGTCAATTGACGCTTGGTGCCAGAACGCGCACCAGCCATAAACGCAACTACCGCCTGATGAATCAGACCTTCGTTGTAGCTGCGATCGAAAATTTGTTCTGAGACGCTGATCGCAGCGCCATCTTTAACTTGTAATTCCATGACGTGCCTCAGCCTTTAATCTTGACAGAAGGACGAACGATGACGTCGCCGCCTGTTGAACCTGGCACGGCGCCTTTGACGAGGATCAAGCCACGCTCAACATCCACCCGAACCACTTTCAAACCCAAAGATGACACGCGCTCGTCACCCATATGACCGGACATCTTCTTGCCCGGAAATACGCGACCCGGAGTCTGGTTTTGACCGATGGAGCCCGGCACACGGTGTGAGCGAGAGTTACCATGGGTCGCATCCTGAGTGCGGAAGTTGTGACGCTTGACGGTACCGGCAAAGCCTTTACCTTTGCTCTGGCCTGCCACGTCTACCTTCTCGACACCATCAAAGATGGAAACCGTGATCTCTGCACCTGGCTGAAAACCAGCCAGCTCGTCTGCAGAAATACGGAATTCCGTAGACATGCGACCAGATGCTGTTTCGGCTTTCGCGTAATGACCGGCCATCGCCTTGGTTACACGCGAGGCACGACGGGTACCGGTAGTGACCTGAACGGCCGTATAGCCATCCACTTCCGGGGTTTTGAGCTGAGTCACGCGATTGGGCTCTACCTCAATGACGGTCACTGGCGTAGAAACACCAGCATCGTCAAAGACGCGAGTCATGCCGACCTTGCGACCGACTACACCTAAAGACATGGTTAATACCTCTAACTTATGAAAGACGCCGATTACGATTGACCGGTTCGCCTGAAATATTCAGCCCGACGCAACAGCGCCGGGCTGAAAAGGGTCATTAATTTATCAGCATTCAAACAGGACGTAAAGCCCTATTTGAATGGCAAATTAATTCAACCGAATTTGCACGTCTACACCAGCGGCCAGATCAAGCTGCATCAACAGGTCAACGGTACGATCCGTCGGCTCGATGATGTCGAGCACACGCTTGTGAGTGCGAAGCTCATACTGGTCACGCGCGTCTTTATTGACGTGTGGCGAAGTCAGTACGGTGAAACGCTCCTTGCGGCTCGGCAAAGGGATGGGGCCCTTGACCCGAGCGCCTGAACGACGCGCAGTATCAACGATTTCAGCTGCTGAACGATCGATCAAGCGATGATCGAAACTTTTCAGACGGATACGGATAGTTTGAGAAGCCATATAAATTACTCGATGATTTTAGAGACAACACCGGCACCGACTGTGCGGCCGCCTTCACGAATCGCAAATCGCAGGCCGTCTTCCATCGCAATCGGTGCAATC
>NCKC01000023.1 GCA_002282715.1 Halothiobacillus sp. 15-55-196
GTTTGAACTCAGGACTAAATCTTCTTCTCTTGGTCATAAACACTCCTTGGCCCCATTATAAGGCTTCTTTGAAGTGTCCGTGTTATCGGGGTAGAACCCGGCGCTACGACCCGCTAGGCTACTCGGGCGCGACCGAGACCATCATGCGCCAATAAGGTGAGACCACCGACCAGCTAAGGGACAGGGTTGTGCAGCGCACCGCCGAATCTTCATTCTGGTGGGCGATTTACTGAGTAGCACGAACCAGACACCAGCCCGGCCAAGTGCCGGGTTTTTTGTTGCCTGTTAGTAGCACCTTGGAACAATCAAGCATTTTTCCTATGATGCGTATGTAGGTGCGTACGAAAAAGAGCCAATAAAAAAACCTATGCAAAACATAGGCTTATTTGATTTTGTGGCGGAGCGAGAGGGATTCGAACCCTCGATACGGGGTTACCGTATACACACTTTCCAGGCGTGCTCCTTCAACCACTCGGACACCGCTCCAGTTTTTCGCGCGTCTCGACAGACGGGCAGGAAAGTGGCGCGGATTCTAGCAATCGTGCGGGGCTTTAGCAAACAAAGTTATGTCTTTGCTCGCTCGAATACGGCCATGGATTCAATGTGGCTGGTATGCGGGAACATGTCCATGACGCCCGCAACGATCAGGCGGTAGCCGTGTTGATGTACCAGGATGTGGGCATCGCGCGCCAGGGAGCCCGGATGACAGGATACGTACACAATCCGTTCGGGGGCGAAACGCGCGATATTCGGCATCATGGCTTCGGCGCCGGCACGGGGTGGATCGAGCAGGACGCGGTCGTAGGTTTGTTGCATCCAGAGATGTGTCGGATCGGGTTCAAACAGGTTGCCGATGACATGTTCGGTATTGGTGATGCCGTTGGCGGCGGCCGATTGAGCACCGCGTTTGACCATGTGTTCATCGAGTTCTACGGCGGTTACTTTGGCAGCTTTGCGGGCGATGGGCAGGGTGAAATTACCGAGTCCGGCGAATAGGTCGAGCACATGATCGCCCGGTTGCGCATTCAGCCATTGGAGCGCCTGCTCGACCATGGCCCGATTGACATCCGTGTTGATCTGGATGAAGTCCAGTGGTGCGAATTCTATGGATACATCGAAACCGGGATGCGCGTATGTCAGCGGGGCGACTAGCGCCTTGTCGAGCGGATGAATGCTGTCGTTGTTTCCCGGTTGAAGATAGATGTCGAAGCCTTCCTGTATGCCAAAGGCCCGGAGCTTTTCCTTATCGGCTTGGCTCAAGGGCTCGAGGTGGCGGAATACGAGTGCGACCCGGTCATCGCCGCAGGCCACTTCGATTTGTGGGATGCGTTCACGAGCTTCCAGGCTGAGGATGATCTCGCCGATGTCGGTCAGTCGTTCGCCTACGCGGGGATCAAGCACGCGGCAGCTTTGCAGATCGGAGAGAAAATGGGTGTGCCGTTCTCTGAACCCGACGATGACCCGTCCTTTTTTGGGTACGTATTTGACGCCGAGCCGGGCTTTGCGGCGGTAACCCCAGTTCGCACGGGCCAATGCGGGCAGTACGGTTTCCGGAACAACCTTGCCGATGCGTTGCAGTTGGTCCAATAGCGCCTGTTGTTTGATAATCAGTTGTTTTTTGCTGGTGAGATGCTGCATGGCGCAGCCGCCACATTGGTCGAAGTGAGGGCAGGGCGGTGTGATGCGATCCGGTGAAGCTTGTTCGATGGCGACGGTATCGCCTTCGTCAAAGTGTTTTTTCCGATCGGTGTAGATAAAGCGCACTGTCTCGCCGGGTAATGCGCGACCGATAAACGTGGCCTTGCCATCGATGTGGCTGACACCACGTCCTTCGAGGGTGAGGGATTCTATTTGGGCTTGAAATTCACCCTTCGGCAACTTTGGTTTTCGCACGATTGGATAGGCTCCTCGGATGAGACGGCGACATGTTTGGGGGTATTGAAGCAGGGTTTGTGGCGTCGGGGAAGTGTGGCAATAAGCCATTGCTTTTTTGAGCAAAGTAATGAGTGAACAAAAAACTGGTTCACGGCAGGCGCGGATCGGTCACCAGATTCACGACGAATTCACCGGTTGCATGGACATTCCTGGCCGTATTCTTGGGTTCGCCTGCATCGTTCTTGCCCATGCTGAACATGACATAAAGCGGGTCGCTCCCAATGGCATTGAAAAAAACTGTAAGTTGCCAGATTGACGATGCCATCCGGGCTCAGGCTGCTGATCCACGCGATCGGGCGAGGCACGACCAGGTTCGTCAGCAATTTGTAGTTGTCCCTATTCGAATGACAGGCAGGATCAATGTGCATCGGGTGGTCCTCTGTGAATCGGCTTCTGGTATTCGATAGTATTGCAATCTGAAAGGGTCAATCGATCAACTGGTCTGCTGCATGAATGGGTCGTCAATAGAGCGGTATGGTTTCTTCGGATTTTGTACGAGCCTCATAGAACGGGGAGGGGTGTGCGGTCATACAGGGAATTAAATCCCCGTTGTTTGCTCATACACTGGTTGTTGTCGCCTGTTTTGTAGCGATGGCTGAGTTACACTAATCAACTTCCATGTTTTACCGAATTGGGCATTATTCAATGAGCGAAAGCATCCATCACCCCGCGTTTACCTTTGTTCGTTCCCAGCCGATTGCGGCCTTGAATCTCACGGTGGATGAATACCGTCACAATGCGACAGGTGCGCGGCATTTCCATCTGGCGACCGATGATCCACAGAATGTCTTTCTGGTGGGATTGCGTACGGTGCCGGAGGATTCGACCGGTGTGGCACACATTCTGGAACATACGGTGTTGTGCGGTTCGGAGCGTTTCCCGGTGCGCGATCCGTTTTTCATGATGATCCGCCGTTCGCTCAATACGTTCATGAACGCGTTTACCGCCAGCGACTGGACGGCCTATCCCTTCGCTTCGGTCAATGTGAAAGATTTCTACAACCTGTTGGATGTTTATCTCGATGCGGTGTTTTTCTCCCGCATTGATGAGCGCGATTTCCGGCAGGAAGGCCACCGCGTCGAATTCACCAAGCCCGATGACCCATCCACACCGCTGACGTTCAAAGGTGTCGTGTTCAACGAGATGAAGGGCGCCATGAGCAATCCGTCCTCCGTGCTGTGGCAGACGCTGACGAGCGAGCTGTTCCCGACGACAACCTACCACTACAACTCCGGTGGCGAGCCCGCCGAAATTCCCAACCTGACTTACGCGCAATTGAAGGCGTTTTACCAGCGGTTCTATCACCCGTCGAACGCCGTGTTCATGACCTATGGCAATTTGCCGGTGATCGATCTGCAAACACAGTTCGAAGAGAAGGCGCTGAAACGCTTTACCCGTATCGATCCCAACTCTGCCGTGCCCATCGAGCAGGCGCTGACTTCCCCGCGCGTGGTGGAGGAAAATTATGCGCTCGATGAGCCCGATACCGCCGAGAAAACCCATGTGGTTGTCGGCTGGTTGCTGGGTGAAAGCACCGATCTGGATGCGGCGCTGGAAGCCCAACTGCTCGAAGGCGTACTGCTGGAAAACAGCGCTTCCCCGCTGTTGCGCGTGCTGGAAACCACCGATCTTGGCGGTTCGCCTTCGCCGATTCTGGGATTGGAAGACTCACAACGGCAGATGGTGTTCGTGGCCGGTGTCGAAGGCAGCGAGCCGGATCGCGCCGAGGCTGTGGAGCGGTTGGTACTCGATACCTTGACCGAAATTGCCGAAAAAGGCGTGCCTGCGGACATGATCGAATCGGTACTGCATCAGATCGAACTCTCGCAACGTGAAGTGACGGGCGATGGTATGCCCTATGGCCTGCAACTGATCCTGCATGGTCTGCCTGCCGCGATTCACGATGGCGACCCGATCGCGGTTCTGGACCTGGAACCCGCGCTGGCGCGGTTGCGCAAAAAGGCTGCCGACAGCCAGTTCATCCCGAATCTGATCCGCAAACTGCTGCTCGATAACACCCACCGAGTGCGTGTAGTGCTCAAACCCGATACCGAATTGTCTGCCAGGAAGCAGGCCGCCGAACAGGCCCGTCTGGCCGCCATGCAGGCTGCCATGTCCGATGCGGGAAAACAGGCGGTAGTCGAGCAAGCCAAGGCACTGGCCGAGCGGCAGGCCGAGGTCGATGACATCAGCATTTTGCCGACCGTGACGCGTGAGGATATTCCCGAACACATCGATTTGCCGACCCCGGAAAAGATCATCCATCATCCGGCGACAGTCACGTGGTTCAATCGCAGCACCAATGGTTTGGTTTACCTGCAAGCCGCGCTGGATCTGCCGCAATTGACCCACGATGAGCTCGATCTGCTGCCGATTTATAGCGGCGTTTTGACCGAACTGGGTGCCGGAGATCGTGACTATCTGCAGATGGCCGAGGCCGTCGCCGCGCGTACAGGCGGGTTTTCTGCCCGATCATCCATTCGCCCGGATCTCGACAACGCGCATAAGCTGAGCTCGTTTTTCCTGCTCAGCGGCAAGGCATTGGTTCGCCATGCCGGTGACCTCGTGGATCTGTTCCATCAGCACCTCAACGCGGCGCGTTTCGATGAAACCAGCCGTATTCGGGATCTGATCAGTCAGATTCGTTTTCGCAGTGAACAAGGCATTGCCGGTTCCGGCCACGTTCATGCCATGAATCTGGCTTCCAGCGGAATGTCGGCGCGTGCCAAGTTGACCCATGAATCGGGCGGTGTGGCCGGTGTACGCCGGATTAAGGCAATGGATGACGCGCTCGATGAGCCCAAAGCCATCGACGATGTGGCCGAGCGATTGGCCCGTCTGCACGCCAAGCTCAAGGGCGGTTTACGTCAGTACAACGTAATTGCCGAACGCCGCCATTTTGGCGATATTCAGCCCGCACTGGAACGTGTCATGCAGCATGGCAATCCGGTCGAGCATTTCCAGCTACCGAAGGTGCACCAACCGGTGCGCGAAGCCTGGATCGGTAACCTTGCCGTGAATTACTGCGCCAAGGCCCATGCCGCCGTACCGCCATTGCATGAAGATGCCGCCGCGCTGGCCGTTCTGGGTGGCTTCCTGCGCAACGGCTATTTGCACCGCGCCATTCGTGAGCAGGGCGGTGCCTACGGCGGTGGCGCGGGATACGATTCTGAATCGGCGAGCTTTCGCTTCTTCTCCTACCGGGATCCGCGCTTGACTGACACGCTCAATGACTTTGATCGAGCCATCGACTGGTTGCTGGATAATACACATGAAGGCCGCACGGTCGATGAGGCGATTTTCGGTGTCATTTCCAGCATCGATAAGCCCGGTTCGCCCGCCGGTGAGGCAAAAAAAGCGTTTCTCAATACCTTGCATGGCCGAACGCCCGAACAGCAGCGCCTGATACGCGCCCGGATTCTGGATGTGACCGAAGCGGACTTAAAGCGCGTGGCAGAAACCTATCTGAAGCCGGATTCCGCTTCCATCGGCGTGCTTTGCGGCCCGACGAAAGAAGATGAGTTAACAGGGCTGGGTCTGCATATCGAGCGGATTTAAAGTGTCCAGATTGTGGTTTGAACCGACGTGAAGCAGTATTTTATAACACGGGCGGCCCGGGGTACTTCTCGGGCAGCTTGTCCTTTTAATTCGATTCGCCTGATTCCGGCGTCGTTTAATGGAGAGTTGCACCATGTTCCAGTTTCGTTCCGTGTCCTTATCACGATCACTGTTCTGGCCCGCCTGCGGGGTGATTCTAACCGCAACATCGGGTGCTGTTTGGGCCGCGCCGCCGCCCGAAGCGGCCAGTTGCGCGGCTTGTCACGGCGCACAGGGTGAAGGCATGGCAGCAGCCCATTACCCGCGCCTGGCCGGAATGCCGGCGGATTATCTGGCCGAGCAGTTGCATTTGTTCGCATCAGGGCAACGCCAGAACGCCATTATGTCGGGTATGGCCAAACCGTTGAGCGCCGAGCAGATCAAAACGCTGGCTGATTATTACTCAGGCTTGCCCGTCACCATGGCCGCGCCTGCGCAGACGGTTCCCGCCGATTTGAAATCTCGTGGTGAACAACTGGCCGTGTATGGTGACTGGAAGGCGGGAATACCCGCCTGTTTTCGTTGTCATGGCCCCGGTGGTGTGGGCGTGGCGCCAGCGTTTCCGGCCTTGACCGGTCAAACGGCGACCTACCTTGAACAGCAAATTACGGCTTGGAAAAAAGGTACACGCAGTGGTGACCCTCAGGGATTGATGCATACCATCGCGTTACGGATGAGTGATGCCGATACCAAGGCAGTTACGGCCTGGTTGGCGGCACAGAAGCCAGAGGCAGCGGTGATGGGCAAAACGAATCAGGCCGGAGGCGCGCAATGAGCAAGCACATTCAACAAATCAAGCCTGTGTTGACGTCGATTCTGCTGGCTTCCGTGGCCGTGGTGCCCTTTGTCAGTTCGGCTGCTAGTGAGGTCACGCCCAAATCGGCACCGAATGCCGCTGTGTTGACGGGGTCGACCTTCACCCCGCCCGACCCTGCCACCATACCGAATGACGAATTCGGCAAGATGGTTCAATTGGGCCGCAACATTATGTTCGAATCGAAGAGGTACGCGCCGCAGTATGTGGGTAATTCGCTCAATTGCGTGAACTGTCATACTGATGGCGGCGCGATGGCGGGTTCCGCGCCGCTGTGGGGCGCGTGGGTGAGCTACCCGGCCTATCGTAGCAAGAACAAGAAAGTGAACACCTATGAGGATCGCCTGCAAGGCTGTTTTCGCTTCAGCATGAACGGCAAAATGCCGCCGCTCGGCAGTGAAGTACTGGTGGCGTTATCGGCTTATTCCTATTGGCTGGCAAAGGGCTTGCCGACCGGCGACAGCAAAATCGCAGGTCGCGGGTACCCTGATCTTCCCGAGCCCAAGCAAGCGCCGGATTTCGTCCGTGGTCAGGCCGTGTATGAAGCCAATTGCGCGATTTGTCACGCCGCCAACGGTGAAGGCCGCGTGGTGAACGGTACTGTCGTATTCCCACCTTTGTGGGGTGCGCAGTCGTTTAACTGGGGCGCGGGCATGGGCAGCATCAAAAATGCGGCCAAGTTTATTTACGCCAATATGCCCTATGGTCAAAGTTATAGCCTGACCCCGCAGCAAGCCTGGGATGTGGCGTATTTCATGGATGGACATGAGCGTCCGCAGGATCCGCGCTGGGAAGGCAGTGTAGCGGCCACGCGCGCCAAATATCACGACAATAAAAACAGTCTGTACGGTACCAAGGTGAACGGCGTTTTATTGGGTGATACCGGCGCGCCGAAGCCATTCAATGAATAGGGAATAAGCCGTTAACCCGCTTTGATGGTCTGGTGCTTGAATCACTTCTGATCAGGGTTTCTTTAAATCCCCCTCATTCCCCCTTTTACAAAGGGGGAGGTGCGCTGGCTCAAAAAGCGGAGGCTTATTCTCCCCCTTTGAAAAAGGGGGGATTTGCCGGGTCTTACCGATTACCTGAAGGAACGCTGCGTTTGGCAGATCTTCCTTGCACTCAATTGCGAGCCAACATTTCCTGAGCCGTTGCTCGGGTCTGGGCGGTAATGTCGATGCCGCCGATCATGCGGGCGATCTCGTCGATACGTGCCGCGTAGTTCAGTGGCACGATCTCGGTCACGGTGCCACTTTCCAGATGGTGTTTCTGCACCTGAATCTGATGTTGTCCCTGCGCGGCCACCTGCGGTAGATGGGTCACGCAGAACACCTGCCGGGTCTGACCGAGGGAACGCAGATGACGCCCCACGATCTCGGCAATTGCGCCGCCAATCCCCGTATCCACTTCATCGAAAATAAAGGTTTCCACCGGATCGAAGGCCGCGGTGAGTGTTTTGAACGCCAGACTCACACGAGCCAGTTCGCCTCCCGAGGCAATCTGGTCGAGCGGTTGGGGCGGTTGCCCACGGTTGGCGCTGATGAGAAATACGACATCGTCAACACCCTGTTCGCCCCGTACCGCGCGGTCGGTCACCGGGGTGATCGGGATTTCGATTTGTCCGTGGGGCATGCCGAGTTGGCGGATGGCATCGGTGACCGCAGCGGCGAGTTTCGCTGCGGCGGCCTTTCTTTTGACCGAAATTTCGGCGGCAAGTCGGTCGTATTCGGCCATCTGAGCCTGAATTCTGGCTTCGAGCGCGGCGCTGTCTGCTTGCGCGTGATCGAGACGCGCGGCTTCTTCTCGGAGTTCTGCGATACGGTCGTCCAGTTGCTCTGGTGGAATGCGGTGCTTGCGCGCCAACTGGTGCAGTTGCTCAAGGCGGGCCTGAACCCGTTCGAGTTGTTCGGGGTCGTCTTCAACCGAATCGAGCCGTTCGCGCAGGGTGTCTGCCGTCTCGCTGATCTGAATCTGGGCGGTTTCGAGTGCCTCGATCAGAGGCAAGAGGGCGTCATCGAGTCCCGCGATGCGTGCGAGTGCCTGTTGTGCGTGCCCGATCCGGTCGTGCACGTTGTCATCGCCATCGAAGAGCTGTTCCAGTTGAGCGGCGAGCACACTGCGCCATTCATCCTGGCGGGAAAGGCGGCTCAATAACTGATGGGACTGATTGAATTCATCCGGTTGCGGGTCGATCTGATCGATTTCTTCCAGTTGAAAGGCCAGCAAGGCGCGGCGGTCTTCACGGTTTTGTTCGGCGTTTCGGATTTCTTCGAGCTTATGCTCATTCTGGCGGAGTTCCCGTGACAGTTGCGCCAGCTTCTGCGTTGGCCCGGTGAGCCCGGCAAAACTGTCCAAAAGCAATCGCTGGTAGCGTTTTTCAAGCAGTTTCTGGTTGTGGTGCTGGCCATGAACGTCGATCAGCAGGCCGCCGAGCGTTTTGAGGGTCGCGGCCGGGCAGGGGCGGCCATTGATCCAGATCTTGCCGCGCCCTTCGCGATTCAAGGTGCGACGGATGATGAGTTCATCGTCGAGCAGTTCCTGTTCTTCGAGGAATTCGGCCACGGACGAGTTTGGGGTAACCTGAAACACCGCGATGACTTCCGCCTCGTCAAAGCCGGATCGAATCAGTTGCGTATTGGCCCGTTCGCCCTGAACGAGGCCGATGGCGTCGATCAGGATGGATTTGCCCGCGCCGGTCTCGCCGGTGAGGGTGGTCATGCCGGGTGCGAACTGAATCTCGATCTCATCGATCAAGGCGATGTGGCGGATGGTCAGGGATGTCAGCATGGGGAAAACTTAGCCGGTTTGCTCCGCCCAGCACAGTTTCGTGCGCAATAGGGCGTAATAGTCGTGGTTGCAGGGATGGATCAGGCGGATATCGTGATCATGCCGGCGAATGACCAGGGTATCACCGACATCCAGCGGGTGGTTGATCTGACCGTCGAAGCTCATCACGCCGCCGCCACGCGACTGCGGCTTGGGTGTGATCTCGATCACATGCTGGGCACTGACCACGATGGGGCGATAACTCAGCGTGTGCGGGCAAATTGAAACGATGCCGATGGCTGCTAGATCCGGTGCAATCAGCGGCCCACCAGCCGACAGCGCATAAGCGGTCGAGCCGGTGGGCGTGCAGATCACGACACCATCCGAGCGCTGTTGGTTGAGCAGCACGCCATTGATACGCATCTCGAATTCGACCATGCGCGCCGGATCGCGCATCTTGAAGGTGATGTCGTTCATTGCGATGGCATGAAGCAGGCGGGTCTCGCCGCGCATCAAGGTGCCTTCAAGCAAAAAACGCCGATCTTCGACGTAATGGCCGCGCAGCATGGCCTCCAGATAGCGTTTCAGATCGGTGGGCAGCACATCGACCAGAAAGCCCAGTCGACCCAGGTTGACGCCCATCAGTGGGATATTCCATTGACTGATCGTGCGTGCCGTATTGAGTAGGGTGCCATCGCCGCCGAGCACGATGATCAGGTCGCAATCCGGTTGGTCACGGTCGAAACGCTTCACGGGTAGCTGATGCACCGGATTGTCGCAGGATTGTTCCAGCGCCCAGTCGATGCCCATCTGATCGAGCAGTTTGATCAGTTTCTGGAACACCCGCTTGATTGCCTGGTCGGCGTAGGGCTTGGTGATGATGCCAATGCGCCGAAATACCGGCGCGTCCGAAGCATCGGACGTTGGTTCAACAGATTGCGTCTGCGCGGACTTTGCGCGGACTTTCATATGATCAGTCACAAGTAAAACCTTTTGGGTATTTGTACTAGAGAAGAATATACCGTTCTTTTGCCTTTGGGCACCTCGAAAAACCTACTGCGTGACCCGATTGCTGCGTTGGGCGGTGCTCGCTCCCTCGCCTATCTATTTGATATGTCTCGGTCGCTGCGCTCCGGCCGCCTTGCACTCGGGCCGCTAACGCGGAGCTGGCGTCAGCCCGTGACGGTTTTTTTGAGGTGCCCCTTTGATGTTTTCTTCATCCTGACTTGAAAAATTTTGATGCCACCCCAGAACTACACGGTATTCGCGTCGGCGACGACATTCAATGGCTTTATCTGATTTTGAGGATCACCGTATGACGGAACAATCCAAGCAACCCAACGAAGAAAACATGACCCAGGAAGAGAACCAGGACATGAGCAAAGAAGAGCAAGCGGAACAGCCCGTTGCGGCGGATGAAAACCTGGATCCTCGGGTTCTGGCAGAGAAACTGGCCGAGCGTGATCAGGAAATACTGCGTTTGCACGCCGAGATGGAAAACCTGCGCAAGCGCGTGGAGCGCGATATCGAGAATGCCCGGAAATTCGCTCTGGAGCGATTTGTAGATAGTCTGCTGCCGGTGATCGATTCTCTGGAAATGGGTATTGAAGCCAGCAAAAACGAACATGCTTCTCTGGAAAAAATCCGCGAGGGCAGCGAGATGACGCTCAATCTGTTCCTGCAGACGATGGAAAAATTCGGCGTCAAACCCGTCCATCCAATTGGCGAGCGTTTCAACCCGGATCATCATCAGGCAATTTCCGTGCAGCCGCATGAAGGTCCTGCCGATCATGTAATCAGTGTGATGCAGAAGGGCTACCTGTTGCGCGATCGTCTGGTGCGCCCCGCCTTGGTGGTGGTGTCCAAAAATCAGTAAAGGGCTCTTGAAAACAGGGCAACTGACCGCAAATCAGTTCTCGTAACGCACCAAGTAAAGGTCAGAGTGCATTAACGAATCCGAACGAACACATTAAACCGGCCCTAGCGGGCTTATGAGGGAGAACATAATGGGTAAAATTATTGGTATCGATTTAGGCACGACGAACTCTTGCGTGGCCATCATGGAGGGTAAGTCCGCCAAGGTGATCGAGAACGCCGAGGGCGCCCGGACCACCCCGTCGGTCGTGGCTTATGCCAACGACGGTGAAATCATTGTCGGTCAGCCGGCCAAGCGCCAGGCTGTCACCAATCCGAAAAACACGCTGTTTGCCGTCAAGCGTTTGATCGGGCGACGTTTCGATGAAGAAGCCGTGCAAAAAGACATCAAACTGATGCCGTACAAGATCGTGAAGGCCGACAACGGCGATGCCTGGGTCGAGGTCAACGGCAAGAAAATGGCGCCGCCGGAAATTTCCGCACGCGTTCTGATGAAGATCAAAAAAGACGTTGAAGCCTATCTGGGTGAAGAAGTGACCGAGGCGGTCATCACCGTTCCTGCCTACTTCAACGACAGTCAGCGTCAAGCTACCAAGGACGCCGGCCGTATCGCCGGTCTGGATGTCAAGCGGATTATCAACGAACCGACTGCGGCTGCATTGGCCTACGGTATCGACAAGGCGGACAACAAAGACCGCAAGATCGCCGTGTATGATCTCGGCGGTGGTACGTTCGATATATCCATCATCGAAGTGGCCAACATCGATGGCGAGAAACAGTTCGAAGTGCTTTCGACCAACGGTGATACCTTCCTCGGCGGTGAGGATTTCGATAACCGTTTGATCGATTACCTCGTCGACGAATTCAAAAAAGAGCAGGGCGTGGATCTGCACAATGATCCGCTGGCCATGCAACGTGTGAAGGAAGCGGCGGAAAAAGCCAAGATCGAGCTCTCCTCGACCGAGCAGACCGACGTCAACCTGCCCTACGTTACGGCGGATGCCACCGGTCCGAAACACATGAATATCAAGATCACTCGTGCCAAGCTCGAATCGCTGGTGGATGATCTCATTACGCGCACCATCGAACCGTGCAAGATGGCGATCAAGGATGCGGGCGTATCGCTCAGCGATATCGATGAAGTGATCCTGGTCGGCGGTCAGACCCGCATGCCCAAGGTGCGTGAAGCGGTGAAGAACTTCTTCGGCAAGGAACCGCGCAAGGATGTGAACCCGGATGAAGCGGTTGCCGTGGGCGCTGCCATTCAGGGTGGCGTGTTGTCTGGAAGCGTCAGCGACGTGCTGTTGCTCGATGTCACCCCGCTGTCCCTGGGTATCGAAACGATGGGCGGCGTGATGACCAAACTCATCGAGAAGAACACGACTATCCCGACCAAGGCGAGTCAGGTGTTCTCTACGGCAGATGACAACCAGACCGCGGTAACGGTGCATGTGCTTCAGGGTGAGCGTGAAATGGCATCCGGCAACAAATCGCTGGGCCGATTCGATCTGACCGACATTCCGCCGGCGCCACGGGGTATGCCGCAAATCGAAGTCACCTTCGACATCGATGCCAACGGTATTCTGAATGTCTCCGCGAAAGACAAGGGCACCGGCAAAGAGCAGAAGATCGTCATCAAGGCCAACTCGGGTCTTTCCGACGAAGAAGTTCAGCGTATGGTCGATGACGCCGCCGCACACGCGGAAGAAGACAAGAAGCTGCGCGCGTTGGTGGACGTTCGCAATCAGGGCGATAGTTTGATTCATACGGTTGAGAAAACCATGAAGGAAACCGAAGGTCTGACCGATGCAGACAAGCAGCCGGCTACCGATGCGATTGCCGCTTTGCGCGAAGCGATGAAAGGCGATAACAAAGCTGAAATTGAAGCGAAAATCGAAGTGTTGACCCAGGTTTCTGCCACATTGATGCAGAAAGCCACGGCACAACCGCAGCAAGGCGGTGCAGAAACCGCCTCGGCCAAGGACGATGACGTGGTCGATGCCGAGTTCGAAGAAGTCAAAGAAGACAAAAAATAAGCCGAGCATAAAGCCGTCTCTCCTTGGAAGACGGCTTTGTTTCAGGTACTCAGTTTCTGATACGGCATGGTTGCGCGGTTTGCCCCACGCACTCCTGCCGTTTTAACTTTTGAGCAGATTATGGCGAAGCGTTGTTATTACGAAATTCTTGAAGTGGAACGCACGGTATCGGGTGATGAGCTGAAAAAGGCCTATCGTCGATTGGCTATGAAGTACCATCCGGATCGCAATCCCGATGACCCCTCCGCCGAAGAGAAATTCAAGGAAGCCAAGGAAGCATTCGAGACCTTGTCCGACCCGCAAAAGCGGGCTGCCTATGACCAGTTCGGCCATGCCGGCGTTAATGCTGGGATGGGCGGTGGTAGAGGTGGTTTTGGCGGCGGCGCTGGCTTTGCGGATATCTTTGGCGAGGTGTTTGGCGATATTTTCGGTGGTGGCGGCGGTCGCTCACGCGCCTATCGTGGTGCCGATATGCAATATCACCTCAAGATTTCGCTGGAAGAGGCTGTTCGCGGCACCACGGTAGAAATCCAGATTCCAAGCACGGAACCCTGTGATGTCTGCCATGGCACGGGCGCGAAACCCGGTACAGGCAGAAGGACCTGCGGTACCTGTCATGGTGCCGGTGCAGTGCGTGTCCAGCAGGGGTTTTTCTCGATCCAGCAAACCTGTCCGACCTGTGGCGGTTCAGGGGAAGTGATCGAGCATCTCTGTGAAGCCTGTCGTGGTGCGGGTCGGGTAGAAACGCAAAAGACCCTGTCGATCAAGATTCCTGCCGGTGTCGATACCGGTGATCGTTTGCGGCACGCGGGTGAAGGTGGCCCCGGTGAGCAGGGCGGTCCGTCCGGTGATCTGTATGTTTTGATTGAAGTCAAACCACACCCGATCTTCCAGCGTCAGGATGCTGATCTGCTCTGTGCGATGCCGATCAGCTTTGTGACAGCCGCCTTGGGTGGGGAGATTGAAGTGCCGACACTCGACGGCCGCATTGCGCTCAAGATTCCGGCCGAAACACAGACGGGCAAGGTGTTCCGTCTGCGTGGCAAAGGGGTGCAACCGGTGCGCGGTGGTACCAAGGGCGACCTGCTCGTTACCGTCCATGTCGAAACACCGGTCAAACTTACCAACGAGCAGAAGGAACTTCTGTTGGCATTCGAGCGATCTCTGATCGGTGACCAGGGCGGTGAGATTCCTGCTCAGCATCGTCCACGCGAGCGTTCGTGGATGGATTCGGTAAAAAGTTTTTTTGACGATTTGCGTGGCGAGTAGGTTGCAGGATAACTTGTCGGTGTATGGCAGGTACTCAACAGGAGACAGGTAATGACAAGCAAGATAAAAAACGGGTTGATCTTCAGTCTGATGATCGGTAGCTGGTTGTTCGTGCCCTTGGCCCAAGCGGCTCAAGGGTTGTATTCGATGAAGGCACTCATGGATGCGCCTGCATACGCCGAAGGCCATGCGAAATCGATCGGTGAAGTCGACAACGTCATCGTCGATGAACAGATGAAAATCACGGGGATTGTGATTGATGTTGATGACTCCGCTTCTTCGATGAACGGCAAGAAACTGTTCGTGCAAACGGGGTTATTCCGGTTGAAAACCGAGCGGGATACGCAGATCGATGATGTGCGCTACAAGGTGTACTTAAACGAATCGGTTGCGGGCATGACGCACTACCCCGTGGTGGATAACAGTTGGTGGCAAACAGCGAAGCAGGCGGCATCGGCGGTATGGGAAAAGACCAAATCCACCGCCAGAAGTGCCTGGGATGCGACCAAGGAAGCCACACGAAATGTCCTCGATACGATTCGGGAAAAAACCCAGTAGGTCGATTAGGTTGCAGTTGTTCGGTCGCCTGCGTGGTTTTTAACCGTTTTTCTCAAAAAAACAGGACTTTGAACGATGTTCAAGGTTAGGCGATTGCCGGATAAATTTGACTTCCGGCAAGAACCTTTTTATATTCCGCATCCCGCGATCAACGATAAAAGAAAAACGGGCCCCAGTCGGGGCTTTTTTATTTTGTAACATTTAGAGAAAAGTCGGCTGTGCAGAAAATTCCGGAATCCATTGAAACCTTATTGCAACCTGTTGTTGAGGCAGCCGGTTGTGTTTGGGTGGGCGGTGAGTTCCGCGGTGGCCCGGATGGTTTGTTGCGGGTATACATTGATACCGAAGCGGGTGTGACGCTGGATGATTGCACGAAAGTCAGCGATGCCCTAAGTGGTGTGCTTGATGTTGAAGACCCCTTCCCCGGCTTCTACCGGCTTGAGGTGTCCTCGCCGGGCGTTGAGCGCCCGATGTTTCGTGCCAGCGACTTCGCCCTGTTTATCGGCCAGAAGGTGCATGTGCGCCTTCATCGGCCACTGGCTCAGCGCCGTCGTTTCGAAGGTGTTGTCTCGGCCGTGGATGGTGAGCAGATCAGCCTGTCCATCGATGGCGATCAGGATGTGATCACCTTTCCGTTTGCGGAAGTTGAGCGCGCCAATCTGGTTTTTGAATTCGGCGGTCAAAAAAATGACCGTCAAGCACGTCGCTCTGCGAAGTAACTCAAGGGAATATCCACCATTATGAGCAAAGAGATTCTTTTTGTAGCCGATGCGGTATCAAACGAAAAAGGGGTTGACCGCAAAGTCATTTTCGAGGCGATCGAAGCCGCCCTTGCCCAGGCTGCCCGCAAACGTCATGGCGGCGACATCGATACACGCGTGCAAATCGATCATGAAACGGGTGATTACCGCACATTCCGTCGCTGGCAGGTTGTCGAGGGCGATTCTTCTGAATTCCCAGAGCGTGAAATGATTCTCGAAGCGGCGCAGATGGATGATCCCGACATCAAGGTGGGTGACTTCGTCGAGGAAGAAATTGAATCCGTCGAATTCGGCCGCATCGCGGCGCAGGCCGCCAAGCAAGTCATCGTGCAAAAAGTGCGCGAGGCAGAGCGGCGCCAGATCGTCGACGCCTATATCGACCGCAAGGGCAGCCTGATCATGGGGCTGATCAAACGTATCGATCGCGGGAACGTGATCCTGGATTTGGGCGGCAACGTAGAAGCCCTGATCCCTCGGGATGAAATGATCGGTCGTGAAGCCGTGCGTCCTGGCGATCGTCTGCGCGGTTATCTGATGGATGTGCGTCATGAGCCCCGTGGCCCACAGCTATTCGTTAGCCGCACCGCGCCGGAGTTCCTGATTGAGTTGTTCAAGCTGGAAGTGCCGGAAATCGAACAAGGGCTGATCGAAGTCAAGGGCGCTGCTCGCGACCCGGGCCTACGCGCCAAGATTGCGGTGCATTCACGCGATAGTCGGATCGATCCGGTCGGAACCTGCGTCGGCATGCGCGGTTCGCGCGTCCAGTCGGTCACCAACGAGCTCAATGGTGAACGCGTTGATATCATCATCTGGGATAGCAACCCGGCTCAGTTCGTCATCAACGCCATGTCACCGGCAGAAGTCGTGTCGATCGTGGTGGATGAAGATCGCCACAGCATGGACGTTGCCGTTACGGAAGAAAAACTTTCCCAGGCGATCGGTCGCGGTGGCCAGAACGTGCGGCTGGCTAGCCAGTTGACCGGATGGCACCTGAATGTGATGGGTGAGGAAGAAGCGATCGCGAAGGTAGAAACCGAAACACGTCGCGCCACCGAATTATTCATGCGGGATCTGGACGTCGATGAGGATGTGGCCGCCGTACTGGTCGAGGCGGGTTTCTCCTCGCTGGAAGAAATTGCTTACGTGCCGACCGCGGAACTGCTGGATGTTGAAGGTTTCGATGAAGGTATCGTAGAAGAACTTCGCAACCGCGCTCGCGACGCATTGTTGGTTCAAGCTATTTCTGATGACGCGGGCGAATCGACGGAAGAACTCGATATCGCCCAGCTGGAAGGCATGACGCCCGAACTGCTCGCCACATTGAATGCGGCTGGTGTGCACACATCCAATGATCTGGCTGAGTTATCGGTTGACGAGATGACTGCCTTTGAAGGCGTGGACGAGGCTTTGGCTCATCAGTTGATCATGGCGGCGCGAGCGCCGTGGTTCGCCTAACATCTCAGCCGTGAGATTAGGTAAATAGTTTGCGCTGTACCGGCTTTGTCATCGGTAGCGAATAGGCTCTATCCCAGTCGCGTACGCGCAGTTGGTATTGAATTTTGATTAAGAGACGACCACAGGAGACCACATGTCCGAGGTCACGGTTAAAGATTTAGCGAAAACAGTTGGTTCCACCCCAGAGCGTCTGCTTGTGCAGTTGGCCGAGGCTGGTGTCAAAGCCAGTTCGGCGGATTCCCTGATTGGCGATGGCGATAAAATGAAGCTCTTGGCTCATTTGCGCCAACACTCAGCCAAGGATGCCGGTGAAGCCAAACCTAATCGCATCACCTTGCAACGCAAGAAGCAGGAAGAAATCAAGGTCGGCGGGGGTGCCGCCCGCGGCAAGACGGTTGCAGTCGAATATCGCAGCCGCAAAACCTATGTTGCCCGTGAGACAGCTCCTGCGCAGGCGGTTGAAGAAAAACCACCGGTGGTCGAACCCGTTGTAGCGAAGGCGGCTGAGCCTATTGTTGCCTCTGTGGTTGAAAATCCATTCTTAGTCAAGACAGAGTCGTCAGCAACCCATGAGTCAGGGTCTGACTTGGTTCGAGATGAGCAAGTTGTCGCTGATAGTCCAGTCGTTGAGAATGCATCGGTAAAAAATGAAGAAACGATTTCAACTGCCGCTGCGCCATCGACAGCTGATCCGTTCGATACTGTTCTCGATGAATCTGCGGATGAGAAATCGACCTCCGATGTTTTACCTCAAGCTATTGATGAGTTGACGGGGCGCCCCAAATCCCGGTTACGCATTATTGCAATGCCAACGACCGAACCTGAAGCCGCGACAGCCAATGCTCGCCCAGCACCGGGGAAATCCACTGCCGAAGACGATTCAACACGCAAGAAAGGCGCCAAACATAGTGGTAAAGGACGTCACGAACGTGAAGTCAAAACTGGCCGTACAGAGCTGCATCTGGGTCCGGGCGCAGAGGAGCGACGCGCCAAGCGTGGCCGCAAATCCTCTGCCCGATCCGGTGTCGCCAGCAAGCAGACCAGTAACTTTGAAAAGCCAGTGACCCCCGTCATCCGTGATGTCACGATTCCGGAAACCATTTCTGTATCCGATCTGGCGCAGAAAATGTCGGTCAAAGGGGTGGACGTTGTCAAGACACTCTTCAGCATGGGTGTGATGGCAACGATCAATCAGATGATCGATCAGGACACCGCTGTTCTGGTTGTTGAAGAAATGGGCCACACGCCGATTCCGGTTTCCGATTCCACGCTGGAAGCAGAACTGGATGAAGCGATTGAGCAAGGCGTGGCGCTGCCGCGTCCGCCGGTGGTTACCGTTATGGGTCACGTTGACCACGGTAAAACCTCGTTGCTGGATTACATCCGTCGGGCAAAAGTCACGGCAGGCGAGGCCGGTGGGATTACCCAGCATGTGGGTGCCTATCATGTCAAAACCAGCCGTGGTGTGATCACGTTCCTCGATACACCCGGTCACGAAGCCTTTACTGCCATGCGTGCCCGTGGTGCCAGTGTTACCGACCTGGTGATTCTCGTCGTTGCGGCCGATGATGGCGTGATGCCGCAAACCAAGGAAGCCGTTCAGCACGCACGCGCTGCCGGCGTGCCGATCGTGGTTGCGATCAACAAGATCGACAAGCCAAATATCGATCTTGAGCGGGTGCGTAGTGAGCTGTCCCAATTGGAAGTGATTTCGGAAGAATGGGGCGGCGACACACAATTCGTTCCGGTATCGGCTAAAACCGGTGTGGGTATCGATCAGTTGCTGGATGCGGTTCTGGTGCAATCGGAAGTGTTGGAACTCAAGGCACCTGTTGAAGGCCATGCCAAGGGTACCGTGGTTGAATCGTCGCTTGAAAAAGGACGTGGCCCCGTTGCGACGATCCTGGTTCGCAGTGGTACGCTTAATAAGGGTGATGTGGTGCTCGTTGGTTCGGAATATGGCCGTGTTCGCGCGATGCTCGACGAAAACGGCGCGCCCATCGAGTCCGCCGGCCCCTCGATTCCAGTGGTTATCATCGGTCTATCGGGTACACCGCAGGCGGGTGATGATCTCGTGGTGGTCGAAGATGAACGCAAGGCACGTGAAATTGCCCTGTTCCGTGCAGGCAAATACCGCGATAGCCGTTTGGCGACTCAACAGTCCACCAAGCTTGAAAATCTGTTCGATCAGATGAAAGAAGGCGAGGTGGCCACCCTGAATGTTCTGGTTAAAGCGGACGTACAGGGCTCTGCTGAAGCGATTCGCGACAGCCTGAACAAGTTGTCGACCGATGAAGTCAAGGTCAATGTGTTGATGAGTAGTGTTGGTGGTATCACCGAGTCGGATGTAAATCTGGCGACGACTTCCAATGCGATTCTGATCGGCTTCAACGTCCGCGCCGAGGCATCTGCACGCAAGCTTGCCCAGGCTCAGAACGTTGAAATCCGTTACTACAGCATCATCTACGAAATGATTGATGATGTCCGCCATGCCATGAGTGGTTTGCTGGGTACGGAAACGCAGGAGAAGATTGTTGGATTGGCCGAAGTGCGTGACGTCTTCCGTTCGCCGAAGTTTGGCGCTATCGCCGGTTGTATGGTTACCGAAGGGGTTATCCGTCGTGGCAACCCGATTCGCGTGCTGCGTGACCACGTGGTGATTTACGAAGGTGAACTCGAGTCGCTTCGCCGGTTCAAGGACGACGCACAGGAAGTTCGTGCGGGCTTTGATTGTGGTATCGGCGTCAAGAACTACAACGATGTTCGCGCCGGCGACATGATCGAAGTGTTTGAGCGTGTCGAAGTTCAGCGCACCTTGTCATAAATAATCACTTTAGCCTGCCACATAAAAGTGGCAGGTTTTTATTCAGAACAACAGGGCAGGCCAGATGCCACAAGGTTTTAGTCGTCATCAGCGCGTGGCGGAGCAGATCCGGCGCGAAATTGCTGATCTTTTGCGTGAAGAAATCCGCCAGGCCAACATCAGTTTGCTGACGGTGACCGATTGCGAGGTTACGCGTGATCTCAGTTATGCCAAGATTTTCTATAGTGTGCTGAATAGTTCAGAACGCGAACGGGCGCAAGCATGGCTGGACTCGGCTGCGGGTTACCTGCGCACCGAGCTGGCTCATCGGATGCGTTTGCGCAGTGTGCCGCGTCTGACTTTCCAGTTCGATGCTTCCATCGAGCGCGGTATGCAAATGGATGCGCTGATTTCCGCCGTGCGCAAGCAGGATGATGAACATGTCCAGGCAGACGATGCCGGTGGCTCGCCTTCCGGAGACGAGGCGGATGGGAAAACATCATGAGTCGCCGTCGTCGTGGTCGTGAAATCAATGGTATTTTGCTGCTGGATAAACCCATCGGGTTGAGTTCCAACCAGGCATTGCAGCGCGTCAAGCATTTGTTCCAGGCAGCGAAGGCCGGGCATACCGGTAGTTTGGACCCTGAAGCCACTGGCATGCTGCCTCTGTGTTTCGGTCACGCCACCCGGGTTTCGGGCTTGCTGCTGGATGCTGATAAAACCTACCGTGTCACCGGCCGCCTCGGTTTGCGTACTGAAACGGGAGATATGGAAGGCGCCATCATTGAAGAGCGCCCTGTGCCTGAATTAACAGCCGAGCAGATGGAAACCTATCTTGCTCCTTTTAGGGGCTTGGTCGAGCAAGTGCCCCCCATGTATTCGGCGCTGAAGGTTAATGGAAAGCGGCTATATGAGTTGGCGCGCGCCGGTGAGGTGGTTGAACGCAAGGCGCGTTCGATCAACTTCTACCGTGTCGAGCTATTGAATTTCGATGGTCGGGATTTCGACCTGCTTGTTCATTCGAGCAAGGGTGCTTATATCCGCACCCTGATTGAAGACATTGGCGAGGCGGTTGGTTGTGGTGCGGTTGTGGCCAAGTTGCGCCGAATCGGTGTCGGCCCTTGGCTGACCGAGTGGCCAGAGGCTGCGGGCGATGCCCCGGCCCAATCCGCAACAATGTGGACACTCGATGATTTAATCAAACTCAACGAATCGGATGCGGAAATGGCGATAAAACATGCTATTCTGCCGACCGATTCGGCGTTGGAGCGGTATCCGGTGATTCAACTGGATGCGGACAGCGCCTTTCATATTCGTCACGGTCATCCGGTGTTTGTGCCCAAAGCGCCACAAACCGGGTGGTTTTGTATTTACGGACCCGACGACCTCTTCCTGGGAATGGGGGAAATGCTGGATGACGGACGAGTGGCACCGCGACGGTTGTTTGCGGCGCTATAACGGTGAGGCTGGTCTAGACCAATCTCGCCACGCATCGGTAAAGGGCGCGGATTCGCTCTTGCCTGATGTTATTTTTAATCAACCTTTCCCAGGTGAAACAGGAGCAATCTCATGTCATTAACTACAGAACAGAAATCTCAGGTTGTCGCTGACTACAGCCGCGGCGCAAACGATACCGGTTCACCGGAAGTACAGGTCGCGCTGCTGACCACCCGTATCGTGCACCTGACCGAGCACTTTGCCGAGCACAAGAAAGATCACCATTCCCGTCGTGGTTTGCTCAAGCTGGTCAACCAGCGTCGCAAACTGCTCGATTACCTGAAATCAAAAGATTTGGGTCGTTATCAGGAACTGATCAGCCGTTTGGGTCTGCGCAAGTAATTATCTAGGGCGACGATATTGCGTCGTTCGGCCAGTGATTTTCATCCCGGACTTGTGCCGGGATTGTTTTATTGGAACCTCGAAAAATCCCTTCCATGGGATTTTTCGAGGAGCCCTTATGTGGGTGCCGACGGCATCCATTTTCGATTTTGAAATAAGAAAAGGGGATGCCTGTGGCCGTTTTTACCGAACAATTTGATTATGGACGTCATTGCGTCACCTTGACTACGGGCGAAATTGCCCGCCAGGCTTCTGGTGCGGTGATGGTGCAGATGGGCGATACGGTGGTGCTGGTGACCGCCGTTGTCGAGAGCGCACCTGAGCCCGGGCAGGACTTTCTGCCGCTGACTGTCGAGTATCAGGAAAAGTTTTACGCGGCAGGCCGTATTCCCGGTGGGTTCTTCAAGCGCGAAGGGCGTTCCACCGAAGCGGAAACCCTGATTGCCCGATTGATCGATCGCCCGTTGCGCCCCCTGTTTCCCAAGGGTTTCTATAATCAGGTTCAGGTGATTGCCCAGGTGTTATCACTCGATCCCGAAGTACCCGGCGACATTCCCGCCATGCTCGGTGCCTCAGCCGCACTGGCCTTGTCTGGTCTGCCCTTTGATGCGCATCTGGGCGCGGCACGCGTCGGTTATATCAATGATGCGTTCGTGTTGAACCCAACGCAGACCGAAATGGCCGATTCCCGGCTTGAACTCGTGGTGGCGGGTACCGAAGATGCCGTGCTCATGGTCGAATCCGAAGCGGATCGGTTGCCGGAAGCCACGATGCTCGATGCAGTCATGTTCGGTCATGAGGCCGCGCAGTTGGCGATTGCGGCGATTCGCCGTCTTGCCGCCAATGCTGCCCGTCCGGCCATGGCCTGGGCACCGCCGGTTGAGCATCCGGATCTGGAAGCCAAAATCCGTGCGGCATTTGGTGATTCGATTGCCGAGACGTATCAAATCGCTGAAAAACAGCAACGCTACCAGCGCTTGAATGAATTGCGTGAAGAAGCCATTGCCGAGTTTGCGGATGATGTTGCCGTGCCCGCCAAGTTGGTCTCGAATCTGTTTGAGTCTTTGGAATCGTCTGTTGTGCGCGGTCGGGTTCTGGATGGCGCGGCGCGCATCGATGGTCGTGACACCAAAACCATCCGTCCGATTACCATACGAACCGGTGTGCTGCCCCGCGTTCACGGCTCTGCGCTCTTTACCCGCGGTGAAACACAGGCATTGGTTGTGACGACGCTCGGGTCGGCACGGGATGCACAACTGATCGATGCGGTGGTGGGCGAGTACAAGGAATCATTCATCTTCCATTACAACTTCCCGCCCTTCTGCGTGGGTGAGACCGGCCGGTTCGGTGCACCCAAACGACGCGAAATCGGCCATGGCAATCTGGCTCGTCGCGGGGTCAAGGCCGTCATTCCCAATCCGGAAAATTCTCCGTACACGCTGCGCGTGGTGTCGGAAATCACCGAGTCCAATGGCTCAAGTTCCATGGCCAGCGTATGTGGCGCTTCCCTGTCGATGATGGATGCCGGTGTGGAAATCGCGGCACCGGTGGCCGGCATCGCCATGGGGCTGATCAAGGAAGGCGATCGCTTTGTCGTGCTCTCCGATATCCTCGGTGATGAAGATCATCTTGGCGATATGGACTTCAAGGTGGCAGGCACCGCCGATGGGGTTACCGCCCTGCAAATGGACATCAAGATCAACGGCATCACCCGCGAGATCATGAGTCAGGCGCTCGATCAAGCCAAGAGTGGGCGTCTGCACATTCTGGGGATCATGAACGCGGCCCTTGCCGCACCGCGCAAGAACGTTGCCCCGAACGCGCCCCAATTCATCAAGTTCAAGATCAACCCGGACAAGATCCGGGAGGTGATTGGCAAGGGTGGTGCGACGATTCAGGGGATTACCCGCGACACCCATACACAGATCGATATTTCAGACGATGGCCAGATCACCATCACGGCGACCTCCGCCGAGCAGGGCGAGGAAGCGCGTCGACGCGTCGAGCAAATCACGGTCGAGGCCGAAGTTGGCAAGATTTATGAAGGCAAAGTGGTGCGAATCACCGATTTCGGCGCTTTTGTGAATATTTTGCCGGGTAAGGATGGCCTGCTGCACATCTCGCAAATCAGTGACGAGCGTGTCGAGCGTGTCACTGACAAGCTTCGGGAAGGTGATAGTGTTCGTGTACTTTTGCTCGAATTGGATAAACAAGGTCGTATGCGCCTGACCATGAGGGGGCTGGATGCCCCGCTGACTGAATAAGTTCTTGCGCGATCTGCGGGTTTTCCCGCTTTTCCGGGGGTAAACTTGTTTTGTCGGAGAAAGCTCAAGCCTGTCATTATTTTCGACTAGCTTGCGGTGGCGTTTTTCGCTTTAATGGGCGGGGTGTCTTTTTTATGAAAAGCGACGAGGCTATTTGCCCAATCTGTCAGGAAACACTGATGACATCCACGCCCATGCTGATCCAACACATCCGCTTGGCTCGCCAGCCGATCGTAGACCGGGAATTGAATACCATCGGTTACGAGCTACTCTACCGTGCGCAGGATGCGGATCAATCCGCCCGTATCAGTAATTCCAACCAGGCCACTGCCTCGGTGGTGATCAACGCTTTAACGGAAATCGGCTTGGATGTGCTAGTGGGCACCCATCAGGCATTTATCAATGTGCCGCTGAAGTTGCTGTTCAATGATGTCCTTAAAGGCATTATGGCGCGCCAGTTGGTATTGGAAATATTGGAAACAGTCGAATGTAATGAATCGACCGCCGAAGCGATGGCGACGTTAAAACAACTCGGTTTTCGTATGGCGCTGGATGATTTTCCGGTAGAAAACATCGGCAAGCCTTGTGTCAAGAATGCGCATTACGTCAAGCTGGATGTTTTGTCCGACGGCGTCGAAAAAATCGTAAAAGTGGTCCAGCCTGCGCACGAGGCGGGTCTTAAGGTAATCGCTGAAAAGGTTGAGGAATGGCGTGATTTCGAGACACTCAAAGCTGCGGGTGTTGACTACTTCCAGGGGCATTTCTTTTCCCGGCCGGAAATAATCGTTCGTCAGACTATCCGGGCAAACAAGGCACACCTGCTCAGCATGTTGATTCTGCTTCAGGACGAGAATGTCACTCTGGACGTGATCTCTGAGAAGATCAATACCGATTTGGGGCTGACTTATCGCTTGTTGCGGTTGGTCAACTCGGCGGCCATCGGTATGCGGCGCAAGGTTGAATCTGTGCCTGATGCTGTTCGCATGCTGGGCATCAATACGATTAGAAGCATGGTTTACCTTTCGGCGTTGACGGGCGTGGCAGGGAAACCGTCGGCTTTGATCACCACCGCAATGGTTCGGGCCCGATTCGCAGAATTACTCAGCAAGAAAACCGGGTTGGGTAACCCCTCGTCGGCATTCATGGTGGGACTGTTCTCAACTTTAGATGCTTTTTACGACCAGCCTATCGAGCAGATTGTCAGCGAATTGCCGCTCTCCGACAGCATTTCAGAGGCTCTGGTGAGCCGAAAGGGTGTGCTCGGCGAGATACTGGAGTATCTCGTATTCTATGAACGTGGCCTGTGGCTTGATGGGGATGAGATGACCGACAAGTTGAATGCCTGTGCGCCTGAACTGTATGTTGAAGCTGTCAACTGGGCAGAAAAGATCGCTTGAGTTGAATCAGCGGGGCAGTTGAAATGCTGCCGCCGGTGTGTTCGGGCACGGAGCCCCACTTCGTGCGGTCGCCGTCTAAAAGCGACCGCAATCCGGGTTGATGTATTGCAGCATCTGCAAGTGCTGCTGGTTCATCCGGCGCGTGATCTCCCGGATGCTGTATACGATGGCCCGCATGACCTTGTAGACGATGATGGGATTGTCTATCAAAAGTGCCTCAAGGCGCGCCCGTTCGATCGTCAGGACAACGGCATCACCCACCGCACGCAATGTCGCACTATGCGGCGCGCCATCCAGAAATCCAGACTCGCCCGCCAGTTCACCTTGGCCCAGCAAATGCAGCGTATCGCTGAACCCCCGACCCGTATCTCGACTCACGGCAAAGCGGCCTGACATGATGACGAACAAGGTATTGTTGCTTGAGCCTTCTGCAAAGAGCAACTGGCCATTGGGGATGGTCTGTTGCTCACAAATAGCGGCCAGCGTCTGGCATTGTTCAGCCGTCAGTTCACGGCCGATAACGGTGTCTTGCAGGTTTCTGCCTTCGATGGTCATTCTGAAGTTCCGAGCAGTAAAAATTTGATTATACCCGTCCGCGGACGGGTCTTTTGATTGTGCGTTATTTCCGAGTTACGAATCAAGACCACAAATTGAAAGGGCGCCTTGAAACATCCCATGAAAGGGATTTTTCACGGTGCCCGAAAGTGAAGTTAATCCGTGCTTGCCAATTCACCAAAGCAAAGGCAGTTTTTGTCGTTCAGTAACACGAATACAACTTTGAGCGTGGTATCCGTGCGTGCTTTGCCCGTTTGTCGGTAAAGGGTCGTGTCATCATCCGGCGTGGGTAGGCTTAGGGTTTGGCTGCTGGCGCAGGTTCTGCGGCAGGTTTGGGTGCATCTGCCGGTTTCGCTTCAGGAGTGGAGGGAACAGACATGATTTCGATTTTGGCTTTTGCGCGTAATTTTTTGATCAGATCTTCAATGGCCGCACGACGGTATTGGGTTTCAAGTTGTGGCTTGAGTTCCGCAAATGTCGGTGGTTGTGCCACACGCGTGTCTTCCAATTTGATGACATGCCAGCCGAATTGTGATTTGACCGGCTCTTGGGTGATCTCGCCTTTCTTGAGTTTTTCGACGGCTGCTGAAAACTCGGGCACCATTTGATCGGCATCAAACCAGCCGAGTTCACCGCCTTGTTTGGCGGAACCCGGATCCTGCGATTTTTCCTTGGCCAGTTGATCGAACGGCGTGCCGCTGTCGAGCTGCTTGATGATTGCGTCTGCTTCTTCCTTGGTTTTGACCAGAATGTGCGCTGCCTTGTATTGCGTGGTTTTTGGGTAGCCTTTGACGAACTGATCGTATTCGGGTTGGAGTTCGGCGTCGCTTACCTTCATTTTGCTGAGGTAATCAGACAGGTAATCGTTCGCCAGTTGATTGTCGACAGCATTTTGTATCTGCGCCTTGGTTTTGATCTGCTTATCCAGTCCTTCCTGACGCGCGGCACTGGCCAACAGACGGAGCTCGATCATACGTTGAAGCAAGTCTTGTTCAGGGATGTTTTTGGATTTGGGCAATGAGCTTTGAATAACCTTCAGGTTTTCTTCATACAATGGCTGGCCATTGATGGTGGCGATGATCTTGCCGCTGGTTACCTTGGCTGAAGTATCCGCTGTGTTCATGGCGGGGTGCGTGGCGGCTTCTTTGCCCAAAGGTGTTTTGGCTGCACTGGTTGCTTGATCCGAGTTGCCTTGGCATCCAGCCAGACCGGCGAAAGCGAGCAGGGCGATTCCGGTTATGGCTAACGGTTTCATCCAGGTTGATTTTTGCATGGTGCGTTTTCCTTGAGTGTGTGTATGAAAATTAGTTGATTGCTTCAGCCGAGTTGCTCGGTGAGGCAGAAAATGTTTGCAGATACGGATAAACCCGGATTTGGGCATAGATGCCATTCAATACATAAGGGTCGGTGTCTGCCCAGGCGCGCGCGCTGGCCTCGTCCGGGAAATCGGCAATAATCAGGCTACCGCTGAAGCCGGAAATGTTCGGGTCCGCCTCAACCTTATTTGGCAGTGGACCGGCCGTCACCAATCGTCCTTCGTTAAGAAGCACTTCGATCCGTTTGCGATGATCGGCTCGATGGGCCAATCGACCCGTCAGACTATCGGGGTGATCGATGGCGTGAATGACAAAATGCATAACAATATCTCTGACTTGTAGCTCGTTATTGGTGGGTGGGATTTAGCGAACCTGATCCGTATCGTTGGCATTTTCAGCCACAACTTCCTTAGTGTTTTCCGCGTAGCGGGCAAGGTATATACCCTGCAAAATCATGAATACGAAGGTCATGCCCATCAAACCAAAGAGCTTGAAGTTGACCCAGGCATCCTGTGAAAAGTTGTATGCCACATAAATATTCGCTAAACCCGAGACGATGAAAAACAGGACCCAAGCCCAGTTCACCCGTCGCCAGATCGGGTGCGGCACGGTCAGTACGTGTTCCATCATACGCTGCACCAGAGGCTTGCTGCCCATGAAGGCACTGCCCGCAAAGGCGAGTGCAAAGAGCCAGTTCAGGATGGTGGGTTTCCACATGATGAAAAGCGGGTCGTGCAAAATCAGTGTCATGCCGCCGAACAGCAGGATCAGGCCCGCGGAAATCCAGTGCATGTTTTCGACTTTCTTTTTAACGAACCAGCCATAGCTGATCTGTATCGTGGCGGCGATCATGGCGACACCTGTCGCCACATAAATACCGCCTACCTTGTAGGCTGCGAAAAACAAGAGGATCGGAAAGAAATCGTATAAAAACTTCATGAGGTAATTCGGAGTACACTTAAAAGCGGATTGTTCGAAATCCAAGACGGCCATCTTAAATCAGATTTGCCGCAAAATTGTTGTCGGTTAGGTGTTTTTCATGCCGCTTGGTTCCCCAGGGAACCTCTGATTGAATCCTTCGTGAGCCGAGTTGCTGAACCAAAAGCCGCAAAACGAGGCAGAGGCCGAAGGTCGTAGTTTACACTACGATGCCAAGGCCGATAACGAAGTGTTGCGGCTTTTGGGCGGCAACCCGCATGGGACGGGCTTTTGAGGGCGATTTTACGCGGAGCTGGCGTAAGCCCGCTGTGTTGCGCCGCTCACGAATGGAATAACCATTAACGCGGGCTTGCGCCTGCTTCGCAGCGCCTCGCCTTGCGACTCATTCCTCAAAAGCTCGTCTCGGCCACGAAGGATTCAATCAGAGGTTCCCTAATATATGTCAACATCAGATTCAAAAGATTATGAGTACCCTTCTTGAAGTCCATCCCGAGTCGCCGCAGCCCCGATTGATGGCTCAAATTGCCGAAGCCTTGTCAGATGGTTCGGTCGTCGTTTTGCCAACCGATTCCGGTTATACCCTGGCCTGTCGACTGGAAGACAAGACGGCTCTGGCAAAAATCGCGCAGATTCGTCGTGACAACGAACCGCATCATATGACGCTGTTGTGTCGGGATCTCTCTGAAATCAGTACTTATGCCAAGCTCGATAATCAGCATTACCGTTTTCTGAAAACGCACACGCCGGGGCCGTATACATTCATCCTCGAAGCGACGAGCGAAGTGCCTCGGCGTTTACTGCACGCCAAGAAACGTTCGATCGGTTTACGCGTACCGCAAAACACGGTGTTACGCTCGGTGCTTGAAGCATTGGCAGCCCCCATTCTCAGCGCGTCATTGGTTTTGCCCGACTACAATGAACCGTTGGAAGACCCGGAATGGTTCCCAAGAGCAGTCGAGCGTCAGGTTGATTTGATTGTTAGTACGGGTTTTCATGCACAGAATCCGTCGACCGTGATTGACATGACGGGCACCGAATTCGTGCTCGTGCGGGAAGGCCTGGGCGGCATCCCACCTGAACTTGAGGATTGATCGTGCTGGAACTCACACTCATTCAGAAAATAGCCATCGGTATCCTGCCCATCCTGCTGGCAGTGACCGTACATGAAGCCGCCCATGCCTTTGCAGCAAACTATCTGGGCGATGGCACGGCCAAGTTTCTCGGGCGGATGACGTTGAACCCGATCAAGCATATCGATCCGATCGGTACGATTGTTGTGCCACTGGCGATGTTTATTCTCACCTCGTTTGTATTCGGCTGGGCAAAGCCCGTGCCGATCAATACGAAGAATTTCAAGGATCCTCGGCGAGACATGGCGCTGGTGGCGATTGCAGGCCCCGCTTCGAATATGCTGATGGCATTCGCGTGGGCCGGGCTGACCGCGGTCGGCGTGTCCGGTTTGGCGAGCGGCGCCTGGTACGCCGAACCTTTGGCGTTGATGGGGCAGATCGGGATTTTCGTTAATATTCTGTTGGCCGTGTTCAATCTGCTGCCCTTGCCGCCGCTCGATGGCGGGCGTGTGCTTGTCGCGCTGTTACCTCCACAAGCGGCCAACAAGGTCTCCATGCTGGAGCCCTGGGGCTTTCCCATTTTGTTGCTGCTCCTATTCACCGGAGCGCTGTCGTACATTATTTCGCCGATTCTGCTTGTGCTGCTGAACTGGTTTAACGGCCTGGTTCATCTGCTCTAATCGCCGGATCAATCAAAAGTGGTTGCAGAGATACAGGTGAAAATCGGCGGGCAGCCACTCACGCAACTGCCCCTGGATCTGTATATCCCCCCTGATGCGCTTTCCGTATTGCTGACGCAATTCGAAGGCCCGCTCGACCTGTTGCTCTATCTGATTCGTAAACAAAACCTCGACATTCTTGCAATTCCTGTCGCCGAGGTGACGCGGCAATACCTGACCTATCTTGATCTGATGCAATCGCTGAAAATCGAACTGGCGGCGGAGTACCTGCTCATGGCCGCCTGGCTTGCCGAGATCAAATCTCGATTGCTTCTCCCGACGCCACCGACCGCAGATGAAGAAGAATCAGAAGACCCGCGCGCTGCTCTGGTTGAACGCCTGCTGGCTTACGAGCGCCTGAACCACGCAGCCCGTTGGCTCGATGAGCTGCCGCGAGTGGATCGGGATTTTTTCCCGTTGACCATTGCCGCGACGCTGCCCCGTCACACCATCCTTGTGCCTGACATTTCCCTGTCGGACCTGGTGGCAGCGCTACGCGGCATGGTGCGACAGGGCGAGCTCACAGCGGCGCATGAAATTCGTCGTGAAACGCTGTCCGTTCGTGCCCGCATGACAGACATCCTTGATTTGATGCAGGCGGGAGGCCCGGTGATGCTGGATCGTGTCTATCGGGCCGAAGAAGGGCGTGGTGGTATTGCCGTGAGTGTGGTCGCCGTGCTTGAGCTGGCCAAGGCCCATGCGATCGAATTTTCGCAGGATGCCCCCTTTTCGCCGATCCGGCTATTTGCGGTTTCATCGGAAGCCGATTTGAACGAGTGATCACATAGGAATTTTGGCGATGCTCGCGGATAAAGCACTCATCGCACTGCTTTGATTGACGGGAGTGGCGGTGGCCTTGCTGGTCACAGAGGCGTTGCGCCGCAAAGGTGTTGAATCAGTTCCTCAAGCTTCCCTTCTGCGGTCTGAGGCGCTAGAATACGCGCGCCTTGACATGACTCAGGTCGTGTACGAGGTAATTCACACGTTCAACGGTAAAACGATGCGGGGTGCTGCGGGAAGGCGAGAGGCCGCCCAAGGTTGCATTGGTTTGGTTGAACGGAGGCTCAACCCATAATTTGAAAAGGTTTAATATCATGGCATCAGTCAGCATGCGCCAAATGATCGAGGCCGGCGTCCATTTTGGTCACCAGACTCGTTACTGGAATCCGGGCATGGCGCCCTATATCTTCGGTCAGCGTAACCGCATCCATATTATCAATCTGGAAAAGACCGTTCCGATGTTCAACGATGCGTTGAACTTCATCAGTAAGGTAGTTGGTGGTGGCGGAACCATCATGTTCGTCGGTACCAAGCGCTCAGCTCGCGACACGATCGCCGAAGAAGCCGCACGTTGTGGCATGCCTTACGTCAACCACCGTTGGTTGGGCGGCATGATGACCAACTACTCAACTGTACGCCAGTCGGTTCGTCGTCTTAAAACATTGCAAACCATGGAACAAGATGGTTCGCTGGCAAAACTGAACAAGAAAGAAGCTCTGATGCTGACCCGTGAGCGCGAAAAGCTCGAGCGTTCACTCGGTGGTATTCAGGATATGGATCGTCTGCCGAATGCGCTGTTCGTCATTGACGTCGGCCATGAAAACATCGCGGTGATCGAAGCGAACAAGCTGGGTATTCCGGTTATCGGTATCGTGGATACCAACAGCAGCAGCAAAGGCATCGATTACGTTATCCCGGGTAATGATGATGCGATCCGTGCCATTCAGCTCTATGCACATGCAGTGGCTGAAACCGTACTGGAAGCGAAGGGCGCGTCGGCGATTGCTCCCTCAGACTTTGTTGAAGCGGTAGAAGAAGCCGATCAGGCCTGATTGACTGTTTGATCGGAGTGGTGTCGACCTTCGGCGCCATCGCCCAATGAGCAGCGACAGAACGGGTCCCAGGTGGCCCGTTATTGTTATCGAATGAATTTTAAAATTAAGAGGAAACGCTGATGACAACGATTAGTGCCAGCTTAGTTAAAGATCTGCGTGAGCGTACCGGCTCGGGCATGATGGAATGCAAGAAAGCCTTGGTTGAGACCGGAGGTGATATCGAAACGGCCATCGAGTACATGCGTAAGAACGGCATGGCCAAAGCGGACAAGAAAGCCGGGCGTGTGGCTGCTGAGGGTCAGATTGGCGTAGCCGTTTCTGATGACGGTCATATTGCTGCCATGGTTGAAGTCAACTCCGAGACGGATTTCGTTGCCAAGAATCCAGATTTCGCCCGTTTCGTGCAAGAAGTTGCCGACCATGTGTTGGCAGATAACCCTGCAGATATGGATGCCTTGATGGCGTTGCAGATTGATGGCCAAACCATTGAAGAGAAGCGCAAGGCGCTGGTCGCCAAATTGGGAGAAAACATTCAAGTGCGCCGTTTCGAGCGTTTCGAGACGACGGGCGTGGTTGGCGCCTATCGCCACGGTGAGCGTATCGGTGTACTGGTCGAACTTCAGGGTGGTGAAGTCGCTCTGGCTCGTGACATCGCAATGCATGTTGCCGCGACCCGCCCGGTCTGCGTGAACGAATCTGATGTCGACTCTGATCTGGTGGCCAAGGAGCGCGAGATTTACATCGCTCAGGCGGCAGATAGCGGTAAGCCGGCGGACATCATCGAAAAAATGGTGGACGGTCGTATTCGCAAGTTCCTGGCAGAAGTGGCGCTGGTTGGTCAGCCGTTCGTCAAGGAGCCCGATTTGACTGTTGGCAAGTTGCTGAAGAACAAAGGTGCTACCTGCGTCAGGTTTGCTCGTATCGAAGTGGGTGAGGGGATCGAAAAAGACACCACCGACTTCGCTGCCGAGGTGATGGCGCAAGTCAAAGGCGCCTGATACGGATTGAAAGGCCGGAGGTGACTCCGGTTTTTTTTGAGCCTGATCATGCGCTACAGGCTGGTGCGGAGGATTTGCAGCACCGGCGTGTTCCACCATTTTCCAATGTCTGTGCGATATTGGAAAATGGTGTCAATCGAAAGGCGTGCTTTTCGATTGTGCTGGTCTGAACGGTTGGGGATAAATCTGCACAGACCCTATTTGGATTTCCGATAAAACTCAAGAGGCCTACAATATGACCGACCCTGCCACGCCCAAGTACAAACGCGTATTGCTTAAATTAAGCGGCGAGGCGTTGATGGGTGATAGCCCTTTTGGTATCGATCCTTCGGTCATTCATCGTCTGGCCGACGATATTCTGAGCTTGCGATCCATGGGGGTTGAGGTAGGGATTGTCGTCGGCGGCGGTAATATCTTCCGTGGCGAGGGCTTGGCCAAGGCCGGTATGGATCGGGTCACGGGCGATCAGATGGGGATGCTGGCGACGGTCATGAATGGTCTTGCCATGCAGGATGTGATCGAACAGCGTGGATTGGAAGTCCGGGTAATGTCCGCCGTGTCCATCCCCTCTGTGTGTGAATCCTTCATCCGCCGCCGTGCGATTCGTCATCTTGAGAAGGGCCGGATCGTGATTCTTGTCGGTGGCACGGGCAATCCGTTCTTCACCACGGATTCCGGTGCAAGTTTGCGCGCCATCGAAATCCAGGCCGATATCATGATCAAGGCGACGAAAGTCGACGGCGTGTATGACTCGGATCCCATGAAGAATCCAAATGCGCTTCGATTTGAACACTTAACTTATAATCACGCCCTTGATCAGCGTCTGGCGGTCATGGATGCGACAGCCATCGTGCTTTGTCGCGACCAGAACATGCCGATGATGGTGATCGATATTCATGCCACGAATAACCTGGTGCGCGCCATTCAAGGTGAGCCTGTGGGCACGTTGGTGACAGCCGAGGAATTATTGAAATGATCGAAGATATCAGAAAAGATTGTGATGTGCGGATGCACAAGAGCATCGATGCGCTCAAGGTGGAATTGAGCAAAATCAGAACCGGACGGGCACACGTCAGCATTCTTGATCACGTGTCGGTGGATTATTACGGCAGCATGGTGCCTTTGTCCCAAGTCGCCAAACTGTCGGCTGAAGACGCCCGCACCTTGTCGGTGACGCCGTGGGAAAAGGAAATGGTTGGCAAAATCGAAAAAGCGATCATGACTTCCGACCTGGGATTGAACCCGTCAACCTCCGGTCTGGTGATCCGGGTTCCCATGCCTGCGCTAACTGAAGAACGTCGCAAGGAGTTGGGCAAGGTAGTGCGCACTGAAGGTGAAAATGCCAAGGTGGCCGTGCGTAATATTCGCCGTGATGCCAACAACGACCTGAAAAACATGCTCAAGGACAAGGAAATTTCCGAGGATGACGAACGTCGTGGTCAGGACCTGATCCAGAAATTGACCGATCAGTGCGTCACTGAAATCGACAAGCTCGTCGCCGAAAAAGAAAAAGAATTGCTGGAAGTCTAATCCCGCGTGAAGGCATCGGTTAAAGAGTCTACATCCCGGGCGGCTTCTCCTGCTGTCTTAACATCCCATGGTCCGCTGCACGTGGCTGTGATTATGGATGGTAACGGGCGCTGGGCCAGAGAAAGGCATCTTCCGCGCAGCCTTGGTCATCAACGAGGCCGCCGGGCTGTTCGTCGTCTGATTGAGTCTGCCCGACGCGCAAATATCTCCGTACTCACCCTGTTCGCTTTTTCCTCTGAGAACTGGACGCGTCCAGTCGAAGAAGTGGATGCTTTGATGCGTCTGTTTTCCTATGCGTTGGAGCGTGATATCAATGAACTGCACGCCAATGGTATTCGTGTGCAGTTCATCGGGGATCGAACGCGTCTGCCTCAGGGTATTTGTCATTCGATGACACAGGCGGAGGAACTCACATCGGCCAACGATGGCATGCACCTGATGATCGCCGTCAGCTACGGCGGACAATGGGACATACTTCAGGCGGCTACCCATTTGGCCCGTTCGGCAGTGCAGGGCACGGTGAATCTTGACGACGAAACCGCAGTTCGCGCCTGTTTTGAAGCCAACCTTTCCACGGCTGATCATCCGCCTGTCGATTTGTTCATCCGCACGGGTGGGGAGCAGCGAATCAGCAATTTCCTGCTTTGGCAATCCGCTTATGCCGAACTCTATTTCACGTCCTGTCTGTGGCCTTCTTTCACCGACAAGGATTTTAAGGAGGCATTGAACTGGTTTGCCGCTCGTCAGCGCCGCTTTGGTGGTGTTGAAGAATGATGACGAGCACAGATAACAAAACCATGAGTGGGACCCAGGTGCGCGTTTTGACGGCATTGGCGCTGGGTGCGCTCGGTCTGTTCGTTATTTTCGCGCTGCCTCGGTATGCTTTTGTCGGTTTTACCGCGTTGCTCGCGCTTGGCTTGGGTTATGAGTGGTTCCGTCTCAGTACAACTGACTTACGATTGCGCTGGATTGCTTTAGTCATTGCCGCGGTTTTGGGTGCCGGACTATTTCTGTTCTTGCCGGGTAACTGGGTTCCAGGGGTGTTCGCTCTTGTCGTGTTGGGTTGGGCGGGATTGATCCTGGGGCTCTGGATTCACCGCCGTGTCGCTGCGCCTGCCCGCCCTTCCCTCGTTCGTACGTTGCTTGGAATCCTGATCTTGCCCGCATTCTGGTTTGCAGTGGTGATGATCCATCGTCTGGAGCAGGGACCGTGGTTACTGCTGTTCGGGATTTTGATTGTGGCGGTTGCCGACTCGTTGGCGTATTTTGCCGGTCGGGCATGGGGCAAAAACAAGCTCGCACCTGCCCTGAGTCCGGGTAAGTCGATTGAAGGCTTGGTTGGTGGCCTCGTTGGCGTGGGTATGCTCGCTGCGATTGGTGCCGCGCTGCCCTTGTTTCAGGCCGTGCCTTCATGGCAGTTGGCGGTTTGGAGCATGTTGGTTGCGATTTATTCCGTTGCGGGTGATCTCGAAGAATCCCGGTTGAAGCGTGAGGCCGGCGTGAAGGACAGCGGGCGAATCCTGCCCGGTCATGGCGGCCTGCTCGACCGACTCGACGGCCAGTTGGCGGCCATGCCTATCTGGTTTCTGGCGCTTGCCCAGATGCACCTGTTCGTTGTGGCTTGAGTGAGTGGGGCCTTGAAATGAAGTCTCTTGCGATTTTCGGCTCAACGGGCAGCATCGGTCAGAGCACATTGGCCGTGGTTCGCCTCCACCCGCAGCATTATCGGGTGCAAAGCCTGGTGGCGAACGCACAGGTTGATATTTTGTGGGCGCAGATTCAGGAATTTCACCCCCGCAAGGTCGGTGTGGCCGATCCGGTTGCAGCCGCCCGATTGCGTGAGCGAATCGTAACGCACATGCCGGATGCTGCGCTGCGCCCAGAGGTTATTGATCAGCCAGAGCAAATTGCCGCATTGGCCTCAGAAGAATCGGTCGATGTCGTGGTTGCTGCCATTGTCGGTGTGGCTGGTCTGGCTTCGACCTGGGCGGCGGTGCGTGCTGGCAAGCAGGTGTTGCTGGCCAATAAGGAATCCCTGGTCGCGGCGGGGCAAATCATGATGACCGCCGTCGCCGAGTCCGGTGCAACGCTTCTGCCTATCGACAGTGAACACAATGCGATTTTCCAGTGTCTCCCCGTGGGGGAGGAGCCTGCCAAAGCCGTCGATAAACTCATTCTGACGGCATCCGGCGGGCCATTTAGAACCCATTCCCTCGAGCGTTTTTCAGAGATTACGGTGGAGGAAGCCTGTCGTCATCCGAACTGGTCGATGGGGCGTAAAATCTCGGTGGATTCGGCCACGATGATGAACAAGGGGCTTGAAGTCATCGAGGCATCCTGGCTGTTTGGGATGCCCGCGTCGCGGATCGATGTGATCGTGCATCCACAATCCGTGATCCACTCCATGGTGCAATTCGCAGACGGCTCGGTACTGGCCCAACTGGGCCTGCCGGATATGCGTACACCCATCGCGCATGCATTGGCCTGGCCGGAACGAATCGAATCGGGAGTGGCGCCTTTAGATTTTACATCCCTCAATGGGTTGCACTTTCATGTGCCCGATTTTGAACGTTTTCCTTGCTTGCGGCTTGCTTATGTGGCGATCGAAAGCGGCGGCAACGCCCCATTGGTACTGAATGCCGCCAATGAAGTCGCCGTTGCCGCATTTCTGGATGGCCGTATCGCATTCAACGATATTTCACGGTTGATTGAGGATGTCATGAACTTAGTTCAATCCGGAACCCGGACGGCCGCACCCGAGTCCATGGAGGCGGTGTTGGACGAGAACGAGTGGGCACGTGCGATGGCAAGTGCGGCTGTCGTTCGTTTCGAAAATTCACGTGTCTGATCGCTTCATTACCTTTCGTGGGCTTCCCTGTACTCTTTTGGACCAGTTGATGACATGAATATTCTGATGAGTCTGTTAGGGTTCCTGATCACCATCGCGGTGTTGGTCGCATTCCATGAGTTTGGCCATTTCTGGGTGGCACGCAAGCTCGGGGTCAAGGTTTTGACCTATTCACTCGGCTTTGGCCCTACGTTATGGTCCACCCGTAAAGGGCCGGATGCGATTGAATACCGCATTGCCGCTTTTCCTTTGGGCGGCTACGTGAGAATGCTTGATGAGCGCGAAGGGCCCGTAGATCCATACGAGCAGCATCGGGCGTTCAACCGCCAGCCCGTCTGGAAGCGTTTTCTGATTGTTCTTGCCGGCCCCGTTGCGAATATTCTGCTAGCACTGGTGCTCTGGATGTTGATGTTCATGGTCGGGGTTCAGGGTGTGCTGCCCAAGGTGGGCGTGGTGCCCGCCGACTCCGTGCTGGCGCGTAGTGGCATTCAGGATGGTGATGTGATTACTCGGGTCGGCGGGCAACCCATTCACAGCCTCTCCGATCTGCGGCTTGCCGTGCTGGAAGGGGGCGTGGCCGGGGCCAAGGTGCCGATTGAATTCGAGCACCGGGGAGCTGTCAGCACTGGCACCCTCGATCTGACCCGGCTCAAACCCCTTCAGGCTAATCATCAGGGCCCGGCCGCGGATGTGTTGAGAGAAATCGGTTACCGACTGTGGTCGCCGGAGGGTAACGCACTTGTCCACAAGGTAATCGCAGGCAGCCCTGCCGAACAAGCCGGTTTGAAGAAAGGCGACGTCATTCAGAAGATCGATGGTTCGACATATCGCGATCCCTGGGCTCTGATTTCCCTTATTGAGCATTCTCCTGGCAAGCCCGTCACGCTGACCGTGCTTCGTGATGGGCGTTTAGAACAGATCACGGTGACGCCCAAGACCGAAACATCCGCCAATGTCGACGGCAAAACAACCACAGTCGGGCGGATTGGTGCCCAGTTGGGCCTGGTGCCCGATGCCGTGGCGCGCGCGAAGGCAGATGGGATACAGATGCTGGTTCTGGAGCGATACAATCCGGTCGAGGCGTTGTCTATGGCCGCATCGCGAAGTTGGGCCATGACCACGCTAACCTTTAATGTGTTCGGTGGCCTGCTGAGCGGTCAGGCGAGTTTGTCGAATCTCTCAGGCCCGGTGGCGATTGCCGAGTATGCCGGGCAGAGCCTCGTCATCGGCTTTTCCACTTTTCTTGGATTCATGGCATTGGTCAGCCTGTCGCTCGCCATCATGAATTTGCTGCCTATTCCCTTGCTGGACGGCGGCCATCTGGTACTTTACGTGGCTGAAGCCATTCGAGGGAAACCTGCGGAAGCGGCGCTCGAAGCTTTTGCAACCAAGATCGGTCTGGCCTTTCTGGTGAGTTTGATGGCGCTGGCTTTTTATAATGACATCTCACGGTTGCTGCACTAGGCATAGTCGGCGACAATAGCCCGATTGTCGACAGTGGCGAGCGGTGCGCTGAGTTTGTTTCGCATACAAGGCTTACATCGTATGAGAGTCTGATGTGATTGCGAGCCGAAATAGATCAGTGGCTCTAATAGGCCGCGGAATTTACTTTAAACACTTTTTTATCCGAATCTCTGGGATCCCACTTCAAGCATGACTTCACCTATCAAGTTTTCATTGGCTCGGTTTTTCCTGAAGCCTGTCGCGGGCGCTTTGCTGCTCATCCCAACGCTGGCCCATGCGTTCGTGATTTCGGATATCAAGGTGGAAGGCCTGCGTACCGTCACGCCCAGCACCGCCTTTACCTATATCCCCTATCACGTGGGTGATGATTTCACTGCAAGCGACAGCACCCGGGTTATCGACGCGCTGTATAAAACCGGCTTCTTCAGCGACGTCAATGTCGGGCGTGTCGGCAATGTGCTGATGATTCAGGTCAAGGAACGGCCGACCATTTCTGCCATCGAAGTCAAAGGCAACAAGAAAGTTGAAACCGAAAAGCTACAAAAGGCACTCAAAGACATCGGCCTGAGTCAGGGGCACGTTCTCGATCCGCAGGCACTGGACAAAATGAAGACCGAATTGCAACGCGTGTACTACAGCCTGGGGCAGTACGGTGTTCAGATTCAGACGCACGTGCAGAAACTGGATGACAATCGTGTTTTCGTTTCTATTGATATCTACGAGGGTAAACCGGCCAGCATCCAGCAGGTTCGCATTATCGGGAATCATGACTTCTCCGAATCGGAGCTGTTGTCTCAACTCTCGATGCATCCGGTGTCCTGGTGGGCTTTCTGGTCGAGCGCAGATCAATATTCCAAAGAGAAAATGGCGAAAGATCTCGAAAGCCTGCGGTCTTTCTATCTTGATCGCGGTTATCTGAAGTTCGCGGTGGATTCCTCGCAGGTCACCATCACCCCTGACCGCAAGCACATGGCCATTGTGATCAACATCACCGAAGGGGAGCGTTACAAGGTCAGCGGTGTCACCTTCTCTGGCAATCTTTTGCTGGACAAGGCCACACTGGATGCGCTTGATAAGGTCAAAACAGGTGAATACTTCAACCGCAAGGATGTGATCGACACTTCGGATGCCATTGCCAAGCGGTTAGGTAACGATGGCTATGCGCTTGCCCGCGTCCAACCCATGCCCAAGATCAACGAAGACAACAAAACGGTAGCCATCGATTTCAATATACAACCGGGTGACCGTGTCACGGTTCGTCATGTGGAATTTACCGGCAACTTCAATACGAACGAAGAGGTCTATCGACGCGAAATGCGGCAGATGGAAGGCAGTTGGTATGCGGCCGATAAGCTGGACCGCTCCAAAGAGCGCCTCCAGCGCCTGCCTTCCGTTCAGCAGGTGGATCAAAAGGTAAAACCGGTTCCTGGTGCGCCTGATCAGGTGGATGTCAACTATGATATTACCGAACAGTTGTCCGGTTCCTTCACGGCGGGGGTCGGTTATTCGCAATCCGAAGGCGTACTCTTTAACTTGGGTCTCAACCAGTCGAATTTCCTGGGTTCCGGGAAATCGGTCGGCATCAATTTGCAGCGCAGTTCATACCAGACGGGTGTGCAGTTCAATTACAACAATCCCTATTTCACCATCGATGGCGTGAGTCAGGGTTTCGGACTTTTCTACTCCAAACAGAACGCGGCGCAGCTCTCGCTTTCCCGCTATCTGGTCGATTCGATCGGGGGTAATATCAACTTCGGTGTGCCCTTATCCGAGAACACCTATGCGTCCATCGCCTTCCAGTTGCAGAACCAGAAAATCAAATCCACCACCTATTCACCGAGCTGGGTTACCGGTGTGCCTGTCGTCCCTACAGGGGAATATCCGGTAACGCCAATGGGCGCAAATGGCTACGATCGCCCAGGTCCTGGGTTCGATGGCAAAAGTTTCTATACGTTCAGCCTGATTCCCACCTTGAAGTACGACACGCGCAATAAGGCTATCTTCCCGACATCAGGTGTTTTGCAAACCGTTTCCGCCACTCTGGCCGTGCCGGGTAGTCAGTTGAGATACTACAAGGGTGACTATAAAGGACGTATTTATTTCCCGCTTTGGAATGACGCGACGCTGTCTGCCCATGGCCGGGTCGATCTGATTAAGGCGTATGGCGAGACGCAGTCCACTTATGGTGGTGTCAGCCAGTATTACAATGGTGTGCCACCCTTCCTGAATTATTATGCCGGCGGCATACAGTCTGTGCGTGGCTATCAGGATTACTCGCTTGGCCCGCGCGATTCAAACGGCGATCCGATAGGCGGTACGTTCCTCACAGCTGGCGGGCTTGAGCTGATTACACCCATGCCATTTTTAACCGGCCAGTCAAACAATGTTCGCTTATCACTGTTCTGGGATGTGGGTAATGTGTACGGCAGCTATAACGATTTCAGTGCCAGGGATTTGCGCCAATCTGTTGGGATCGGATTTAACTGGATCTCGCCGGTCGGTCCATTGGTATTCAGTGTGGCCAAGCCCCTGAATAACAAACCTGGTGACCGGACGCAGGTGTTCCAGTTTACTGTGGGTACAAGTTTTTGATTGAGAACGTTCGCAAGACATCACTTGCACCATCGGCTGTGAGATAATCCCGAGGCCATCTGGCCTTGGTTGTGCTTTGTTTTTTTAGGAGAGTTTGCGTGAACCGCATTGCATTTGCTTTAGTTTCTGTTTTGGCTTTGTTTTTCGCTGCGACTGCGCAGTCGGCGGAAATCAAGATTGCCTTTGTCAATTCCTCTACCTTGCTTGAGCAAGCGCCTCAGGCCGATATTGCCAAGAAGAAGCTTGAAAAAGAATTTGCGCCTCGTGAGAAGGAAATCCGTGATGCACAGCAAACTGCACAAGCGTTGGAAACCAAGCTAAACCGCGACGGAGTAACCATGAGCGATAGCGACCGTTCCAAGCAGGAGCAGGAGCTCAACCGTCAGCTTCGTGATCTGCAGCGTATGCAGAGTAATTTCCGCGATGATCTGAATCTTCGTAAAAACGAAGAGTTGGGCAAACTTCAGCGCGTTGTGCTGGCTGCCATTAAAGATGTCGCAAAGACAAAAGGTTATGACCTGATTCTGGCTGAAGGCGTAGTTTATGCTGCGCCTCAGGTTGATATAACGAGCGATGTACTCGCCAAACTCAAGCAAGACGTGAGTGCTGGGAAATAACAGAAACTGTCTCCTCTCGCTGAACGGCCCCAAGCAAAATGCCCGCGATTCCTACAGGTGCCGTCCGTGCCGCAGATGTGGCAGCACGATTAGGGGGTTCTGTACGCGGAGATGCAGGGCGGCTTGTTAGTGGCGTCGCCTCTTTGGCCTGTGCAACGATTTCCGATCTGTCCTATTTCAGCGGCAACAGGCGAGGCATTCAACCCGGTAAGACATCTGCCGGTATTGTGATTTGTCGGACAAAAGATCAGGAAGCGCTCCCATCGGGTGCGGTATTGATTATGGTGCCGAATCCCCAGTCTGCCTTCGTCGATGTGCTGGAATGGTTGTTTCCTCGATCCGAACCGACGAAGTCTATCGATCCAAGTGCGCACATTCACCCGACTGCCTTTCTGGCAGATGATGTCACCGTTGGGGCCCATGTTGTGATTGGTTCCGGGTGTCATATTGGCTCGGGTGTTCGAATCGGTCCAGGTTGTATTCTTGGTGAAAATGTGTCGATCGGTTCAGATACCGAGTTGATCGCACGGGTGACCGTGATGAATCACTGCGAGATTGGTGCGCGCTGTGTTATCCAACCCGGTGCCGTGATCGGTTCCGATGGATTTGGTCTTATTAATGAACAGGGGCGGTGGCGACGTGTGCCCCAGTTGGGTCGTGTCGTGATTGGTAATGATGTTGATATTGGAGCCAACACCACGATCGACCGAGGCGCTTTGGATGATACGCGCATCGATGACGGCGTGAAGTTGGATAATCTGATTCAGATTGCCCACAACGTTGAAATTGGGGCGCATTCAGCAATTGCCGGTTGCGCTGGACTGGCTGGTTCGAGTGTAGTGGGCAAATACTGCACCCTGGGTGGTGGTGTCGGTCTGGCCGGGCATCTGACATTAGCCGACGGTGTCCACATAACCGGGATGTCGATGGTCACACGTTCCATCCGTCAGCCAGGCGTCTACTCGGCCGGAACGCCACTGGATACCAACGAAAACTGGCACAAAAACGCCGCGCGTTTCAAACAGCTCGAGCGAATTGTGCATCGTGTTCAGACATTGGAAACCAGCCTGAACGCATTGCGAAAAAATGATGAGGAAAATCTGTGAGCAAAACGACAAAACCAATCATGATTCAAGAGATAATGCATCTTTTGCCTCATCGGTTTCCCTTCCTGTTAATTGATCGTGTTCTTGACTGGGCACCGAATGAATATTTGGTGGCTGTCAAAAACGTAACCTTTAATGAGCCGTTTTTTCAGGGACATTTTCCGGTTCGGCCTGTCATGCCGGGTGTTCTGATTACGGAGGCAATGGCCCAGGCGACGGGTGTTTTGGCGTTCAGTAGTCAGGGCGTCGTCCCAAATCCCAATTCGCTCTACATGCTAGTCGGGCTCGATGAAGTCACGTTCCGTCGGGTTGTTGAACCAGGTGATCAATTGATTATCCGCGTTGAACTGAAACGTCTGATTCGCGGCATGGGTATTTTTCAATGTGAAGCCCATGTTGATGGTGAACTGGCGGCCAAGGCGCTGATTAAATGTGTTGCCAAGGAAGTTTCCGAGTGATTCATCCGACAGCCATAATCTCGCCGGAGGCGAGCCTAGATTCCAGTGTGGTCGTCGGGCCTTATGTGGTCATCGAAGGTCAGGTCGAGATATCCGCGGGAACGCAGATTGATAGTCATTCAGTCATCAAGGGACCCTGTCGGATCGGCAAAGACAATCATATCTACAGTCATGCCGTAGTGGGTGAAATTCCGCAGGATCTGAAATTCCATGGCGAGCATACAACCCTTGAAATCGGTGATCGGAACCAGATTCGCGAATTCTCTTCGATTCACCGTGGCACAGAAGGTGGCGGCGGCGTCACGCGAATCGGCTCTGATGTTCTCATAATGGCATACGCACACATCGCACATGACTGCCAGATCGGCGATCATGTCATCCTCGCCAACGCTGCCTCGTTGGCTGGACACGTCACTGTGGGTGATCACGCCATTTTTGGTGGTTTCGCCGTGGCGCACCAGTTCTGCCGAATTGGTGCGCATGCTTTTATTGGTGGTTTCAGCAAACTTTCCAAGGATGTGCCGCCTTTTGTTATGGCTGATGGCGCTCGTGCCCGTTCAATCGGCTTGAATAAAGAAGGACTCAGACGTCGGCATTTTGATGCTGAGACTATTGCATTGCTGAACCGGTGTTTCCGTCAATTGGTAAAAAAACAGGGGGATGAGATGGTTTGGGCGGAATTTGAACAAGCCGCTGAAACTGAACCCGCCTTGCAACAAATGCTCGACTTCATCAAAGGTAGCGAGCGAGGCATCACGCGCTGATACCAGTGGGGTAATTTCCTCGATGACAACCCAAAAATTCCGCACAGAGCACGACAGCATCGGGCCGGTTAACATACCTGCCGATGCGTTGTGGGGGGCGCAGACCCAACGAGCGATCGATAACTTCCCCATCAGTGGTATGCCGTTGCCTACTAAATTTATCCGGGCCTTGGCTCAGGTCAAGACTGCGTGCGCACAGGCAAATATGACTTTGGGTACATTATCTTGCGCCCTGGGTGAACCGATCGTGCAGGCAAGTCGCGAAATAGCGGCGGGGCACCATGTCGATGCTTTCCCTATCGATGTCTACCAGACCGGTTCGGGCACCAGTACCAACATGAATGCAAACGAAGTCATTGCGCGGCTTGCCAATGATTCGCTTCGAAATACGGATCTTCGTGTCCATCCGAATGACCACGTCAACATGAGCCAAAGTTCGAATGATGTGATTCCCACCGCCATTCGGGTTTCAGCGGTTGAAGCGGTCAAACATGAGTTGCTGCCCGCGCTCGACTCCTTGAAGCAGGCTATTGAAGCCAAAGCTCAGGCGCTGGTTGGGGTGACAAAAACCGGTCGCACGCATTTGATGGATGCGATGCCTGTGCGTTTCGATCAGACACTGATGGCCTATGTTGATCACCTTGATGGCGCCCGCTTGGGAATCGTGCAGGCTGTTGAGCGTATGCAGGCCCTGCCTCAGGGTGGCACGGCGGTCGGCACGGGCATCAATGCACCCGAAGGCTTCTCTGCCGCATTCATTGCCGCTTTGAACGAAGAAACCGGTGGTGCGTATTGTTCCATGCTCCGGCCGTTTGCGGGTTTGGCGGCCCAGGATGAACCGGTTGCGATGTCTGCTGCTTTGCGCAGTTTAGCCATTGTGCTAACCAAAATATCCAATGACCTGCGACTCATGAATTCGGGACCGTTGGCGGGTTTCAGTGAAATCAGCCTTCCTGACTTGCAGCCCGGCAGTTCGATTATGCCCGGCAAGGTCAACCCTGTTGTTCCTGAGGCGGTCGCCATGGTGGCTGCTCAGGTTCAGGGTTTTGATATGGCTGTCGCACTGGCTGGTCAATCCGGCCTGTTCGAGCTCAATGTCATGCTGCCTTTGATTGCCAATAATCTTTTACAATCCACTCAATTGTTATCAAATGCCATGCATTTGTTGGCGGATAAGGCGATTGCCGGTTTTACCGTCAATCTTGAACGGATCGAAGCCGCTTTGGGCATGAACCCAATTCTAGTGACGGCCCTGAACCCTGTGATTGGTTATGAATTAGGTGCGAAGATCGCAAAGCGAGCCTATGCCGAACGTAGAAGCGTATTGACTATCGCTCTTGAGATGACAGATCTGTCCGAGGAAGAACTCAAGCGCTTACTGGATCCTGAATTGATGACTGGAATTTAATTAACTGTTTGGCGTCAGAGAATTGAGCAAAGATCAAGCCGGTGAAGGACAAATTAAGCCAACCTTGTGAGTCAGTTAAGGTTTGACTGCCAAGTAAATTAATGACGTATGGACCTTCCTTAAGTGGGTTTACAACTGACTTCCAGACTATCTGAGCGCCTTCGAATAGCCGTAACAAGACGAATATAGCAAACCGTTCTTGCAGTAAAAAGGGCCGCTGTCATTTGCACAGCGGCCCTTTTGTTTGCGGTGGTGTTAGCGGTGACTCAAAAGGAACCGGGTTTACCGATACGTTACCTTGACGAATATACCCCTAGTTCTCCGGAGAGGTTAAATAGCCTCGTGTGCCTGTTTTTCCTCTACAGGATTTGCCTTCGCCTGCGAATTGAGATCATGACCAATCATCATGTAGACACTGGGCACAACAAACAGGGTGAAAATCGTACCGATACCCAGGCCCGTGGAAATAACCAGACCAAGATCAAACCGGCTGACCGCACCTGCACCTGAAGCGGTAAGCAAAGGCACCACGCCGATGACCATGGCGAACGTGGTCATCAAAATGGGGCGCAAACGCAACCCGGCCGCCTCAATGATGGCATCGCGTTTGCTAAACCCGGTTTTCTGAAGATTGTTGGCAAACTCCACGATCAGAATACCGTGTTTGGAAATCAGGCCAATCAATGTGACCAGACCCACTTCGGTATAGATATTCAAGGTAGCCCGACCGATGCCCAGATTGATGAAAATCATGGCACCGGCAATGGACATGGGCACGGAGACCAAAATAATCAGCGGATCGCGGAAACTTTCAAACTGGGCGGCCAGTACAAGATAGATGATCACGATTGCGAAGAAGAAGGTGAGCACCAGGCCGCCGGATTCCTGAACGAACTGTCGTGAGGGGCCCGCGTAGTCATAGCTGTAGCCTTTGGGCAGGGTTTCCTTAGCCAGCTGAGCCATTTTCTCGAGCGCCACGCCTTGGGGCACGGTCGGGAAGTTGACGCCCTGAATCGTCGCTGCATTTTCCTGCTGGAAATGATTGATCGTTTCCGGGAGAACATGAGTCGTGATGTGAGCCACGGTCGATAGAGGCACCATTTTCCCGCTGGACGTTTTCAGGTAATACGACTTGAGCTGATCCGGATTCAGACGGTAGGCCTGTGCCACTTGCGGTATGACCTTGTACGAACGACTGTCGAGCTCGAAGTAGTTGACATACCCCCCGCCCAACATGGCGGATAGGGCAGAACCGATATCCTGCATATTGATGCCGAGCTGGGCTGCCATGTTCCTGTCGATATTGATGGTCGCTTGGGGTAAATCGATGCGCAGGTCGGATTGCAGGAAGATGAAGTCACCGGACTTGAGGGCTTTCTGCAGAAAGTCATTGGCTACCTGGAACAACTTGTCGAACGGATCGCTGGTCGTGATCACGAACTGAATCGGGAAACCGCGGGCACCGGGAAGCGACGGTGGCTGGAATACCGCATTCTGGGTACCGGCAATCTGGGCGAGATCCTTCTGTACCTGAGGCTGTAACTGCGTGGCCGTTCGCGTCCGTTCATCCCATGGCTTGAGCACCATGCCGCTGATCACCTGCGTCGGCGTGTTGAGTTGAAAGACGTGGTTGGTTTCCGGATATTTTTCGAAATCCTTGAACACTTGATTCGCGTAGAGTTCGCGTTGATCCAGCGTTGCGGTCGGTGAATTGAACGCCAGTGAGATCAGTACACCCTGATCTTCCTGAGGTGCCAGTTCGGAACTTGAGGTTGAATACAGAAAATAGATCCCGCCGAGCATAATGACGATAAACACCAGCACAACCGGAAGATAGTTCAGCACCCCATCGAGCCGCCGCTGATACCACTGATGCAGGCGGGTAAATTGTTTGTCCAGCCAGAGCACGAGATGATCCTGCCAGCCGCCGCCTTCTTTCTTCGGCGCGCGCAGGATTTTCGAGCTCA
>NCKC01000115.1 GCA_002282715.1 Halothiobacillus sp. 15-55-196
GGTGCTTCCATGACCTGAATCAGCCAGCCATGAAACGGAAATTGCGCGCTTTTGAGAATTGCCGCCAGCACGATCAACCAGGCGGCCACGTGCAACATACTGGACAGATGGTCTTGTGCGTGGATATAGGCGCTGATTTGACTGAACTCCAGGCTACCGACTTGATGACCGATCAAGACGGTGGCCGCGAGCAAAAAGACGTCGGCAGTCCGGCTGAAAATAGATTTTTTTTGTGTGGCCATGATCGCGCGTGGTCGATCGGCATAAAAAGAAAGCAGTCGATGCAAACCAAAACCGGTCGCAATGATGGCAAGGGTGAACAAACCCAAATTGCCAGAAATCACGACCAACAGGAAAAATCCGCCGGTGACCGCCAGCAAGCGGAAAAAGCGGGCCTGCTGCGGATCACCATCGAGATATTGCACGCTGTAGCGGGCAATCACGCTAAGCACAAAACTGACCAGGCTTGCCAGCACCAGGGTCAGACCGTTGACTTGAACGGAAATCGCCAATAATCCTAATCCGGCAGGCAGAATGCCTGCCCCGAGCACCAGATTCTGTTGCCCTGTGAGCAGAAAACTGATCGTTGCGAGCAAGGCCAGGCCAAAGGCAGTAAAACTGGCCCATTGAATCCGTTGCCGATACGCGCGGGCATAAACGGCCCCTTGCCTGGGTTTGATTGCAGCTGCCATAAGTAGCAGTGCGGGTATGGCCAATAGAAGTAGGCCGGTTGTGTGGCTGAACTCTATAGACATCGTTTGATCCTCGACAAAGGTGTGTAAATCACTTTATGTACCGTCTTGCCATAAGACAAATTCAAGTTTTACAAAATACATATAGATTTGAGGTTATGCGTTATGGTTGATTGCATCTCTTTTTAACAAGGCGTTGTTTTTTTTAAGTAACAAAATCAACAATATGTATGTTTTTTTGTATTTTTTGGATGTGATTGAGCGGTGCATTTGTGTGAAAAAAGTATTGGGTTTTCTCTATGTTTATGCTGTAAAGTTCCGATAGGTTTAAGGTAAGCCACTTGAGGGAACGATATGACCGATGCGGCGACACTCAGTGCACGCAAATTGTTGCGCCACGCCACCTTGCGACAGGTTGAGGTGTTTGAATCGGTGGCGCGTCATGCGAGCTTCACGCGTGCTGCGGAAGAACTTCACCTCACGCAGCCTTCAGTTTCGGCGCAGGTGAAAAGCTTGGCGGAGGTGGTCGGCGAACCCTTGTATGAACAAGTCGGGCGGCGGATTTATCTCACCGATGCCGGCCAGATTGTGGAGCGCAGTTGCCGTGACGTGATCGATATTTTATCCAATGCCGAAATGTCGCTCAGCGAATTAAACGGAATGCGCAAAGGGCGATTGCGCTTATCGGTGATCACCACGGCCAAATATTTTGCGCCGTTGGCTTTAGGTGATTTTTCATTGCAGTACCCCGATATCGATCTTGAGCTTGCGATTTCGAATCGCGACACGCTCCTAAAACGTATTGAAGACAACCGCTCGGATTTATACATCATGGGGCAATTGCCACGCACACGGCTTGATTTGGAGGTGATTCCGTTTGCGCCCAACCCATTGATAGTGATCGCGCATCGGGATCACGTCTTGGCGAAAGAGCGCGGTATAACGATGGAACGCATCGCGCAAGAGCCTTTTATCATGCGCGAACCCGGTTCGGGCATTCGCCATAAGGTCGAAGA
>NCKC01000116.1 GCA_002282715.1 Halothiobacillus sp. 15-55-196
CAGGCGGGCTTTGGATCGCCGTGCAAGTTGACGGCCCAGTTCCGTCTGACTGACTGGTCTGTTTTCAAAGTCATGTTTACGGCCATCATCGTGGCTTCTTTGGGTATTCTTCTCCTGCAAACCGGAAATTACTTCGGTTCCAAGGGATTCTTCGTGCCAACCACGTTCCTCTGGGCAACGGTTTCCGGCGCTGCTCTGATCGGTGCCGGTTTCGCAATCGGGGGCTACTGCCCTGGTACCTCGGTTGTCGGTTTCATGTCGGGCCGAATCGATGGTCTGGTCTTTATGGCGGGTATGGTGCTGGGGATTTTCGGCTTTGCGTATGTCTACGATAGTGCACTTATTCAGTCTATCCTGCATTCGGCACAATTCACTGCAAAAACGTTGCCGCAGTATCTCGGTGTTTCGCCTTGGTTAATCTGGGTCGTTATGGTGTTGGTTGCTGTGGGAGGTTTCGCGTTGGGTCGAGTGCTTGAGCGGCGCGCTCATGGCGTGATTACTGCCGAAGATATCGTGGATGGTACTGATCCGACTCTTTCCTCTGATGAGCAGGGAAGCGCGGTACGAGGTAATCTCGGTGCACGTGCCCATGTCTCCACCGACCATGCTCAAGCTTAGTGGATTGAACTCATTGTAATTGAATAATAATTTAAGAGGGGATTTAGATAATGACTCAACAGGATAAAAAAATGACGCGTTCAAAATCACGACGTTTTCTGTCTGCTTCTGTTCCAGCGCTGGCAGTAGCTATTACCGCGGCTGCCGTGGCGCCCTCACCGGTGAGTGTGCTGTCTGTTATTCCCGCAGCTCAGGCCCGAGGTGAAAATCCGTGCGCACCAGCCAGCCGTGGTGGCAACCCTTGTGCACCAGCCAGTCGAGGTGGGAATCCGTGCGCCCCGGCAAGCCGTGGTGGCAACCCTTGTGCACCAGTCAGTCGAGGTGGGAATCCGTGCGCCCCGGCAAGCCGTGGTGGCAACCCTTGTGCACCAGCCAGTCGGGGTGGCAATCCCTGTGCACCGGCCAGTCGCGGCGGCAATCCCTGCGCACCAGGTGGTCGATAATTTCGATTGAATCCGAGCGACTCATATGCGTGCTAGGTCGTTACATGGTCGAGGACACCCTCTGTCATGAACTCTACCCTGAGCAGTATGGAAGATTATCTGGCTTGGATGAATCAGCTTTCTGAGCCTGATTTCGATGAGCTCGTATCGGTTGCCCAGGAATTTTTCGATATCAATCGGTCGCTGAGTAATGATCAGCAAACGATTCTGGACGAATTGCTCAGGCATGAGGTAGACTCGCCCGTTATTCGCTGGCAGCACTACCCAGCGGATGATGCTCAAGATCCGGATACAGGGGCCATGTACTACTACCATGCTCATGCAGACAACGAGCGCCCGCAGGATGAGCATGGCCATTTTCATTTGTTCATTCGCCCGGAACCGGGCGCCCAATTCAGCCATGTCGTAGGTGTTTCAATAAATGCACGTGGTGCCTTGCGTTCACTATTCACAACCAATCGTTGGGTGACGGATGAGTACATTCGTCCCTCCGTCGATCTGGTTTCAATGTTGCCTGACGCCTTTGTCATTAATCGGGCACGCCCATCCTGGTTGGTTTCCCGTTGGTTGATGATGTTGGTCCGTTTGTGCCAACCACAGATTCGACGGT
>NCKC01000117.1 GCA_002282715.1 Halothiobacillus sp. 15-55-196
TTCCACAGCATGATGACCAAGCCCTACTATCCTGAACTATACAGCCAGAAGAGCTGCATCACCTTCATGGACAAGGAGCCGTTGATTGTCGAAGCCAACCTGCGAATCGAACAGTTGACCGCACTGGCTGTCGCGACGGGTAACAAGGTATTTACCGACGGATTCATCATCGTGCAGGATGGAAAATACCTCGGTATCGGTCAGGTACTCGACCTGATGCACGCCATGACCGAACTGCAGGCACGGCAACATCGTCAGCTGGTTGAAAGCATCGAATACGCCAGCGTGATCCAGCAATCACTGCTCAAGCCTTCGGAAATCGCGCTGGAACAAACGTTACCGGGCAACCACTGGCTGATCTGGCAGCCGCGTGATGTGGTTGGCGGAGATATTTTCCACTTCAGTCAACGCGAAGACGGTTTTCTGGCCATCTTGTTCGATTGCACCGGACACGGCGTGCCGGGCGCATTCATGACCCTGATTGCCGAATCAGCGCTGGAACAAGCGCTCAATCAGCAGGGGGATCGGGACCCTGCCGCGCTAATGGCTGCAATCAACCAGCACATCAAACACGCACTCAACCAGCATCAGGACGGTAACAGGGAAAATTCGGACGATGGTCTGGACGGCATCATCCTCAGATACGAGCGCAGTCAACGCCAAATCACCTATGCCGGCGCGCACAGCGTTCTGTATTGCCTGAACATCGATAACGACACGCCCATCACCTTACATACCGGCGACCGCAAAGGGGTGGGTTACGCCAGTACGCCGCTCGATTTCAAATGGCATAACCACACAATCGCCATCGACGAACCATCTCGCATTTTCATACTGACCGATGGGGTGATCGACCAGATTGGCGGGCCGAGAAAAATTGCCTTCGGCAAAAAGCGACTCACACAGTTTCTGACCGAACAACGGCGAGTCGAAATGCCACTGCAAAAAAAGCGTTTCATTGAAACGTTCAGTCACTATCAGGGCACGCAGATACGACGAGACGATGTCACCCTGCTGGCGCTGAGCGTCACACCGGTCTGAATCCCAATGTTGAACAGAATCTCCCCTAACCGCAGCCGCATCAAATGCAGGAAGAAGCAGGAATACGCCTCATGACTGAACACGACACATCGATTGCACCGCCCTGCTTTCCCGGGCTGGCCGAAAATCTCATTTTCTTTTACGCGGGTTATTTTTCCCAGAACATCATCAATGCCATCGGTGATGCCGTGCGTTTGCGCATGGAACAGTCGGAAGCCTCGAGCAGCGTGCGCCGCAAGATTTTTTCCACCTTCATCGAGATGGCACAGAACATCGTGCACTACTCGAGCGATGCCCTCACACCGCCCGATCAGGCAACGCTGGAAATGCGCGCCGGTTCGGTGATGGTGACGCATGACGATGGCCGGTTCTACATCCTCTGCGCCAATCCGGTCGATGCCGAATTCGCAGAGCAACTCAAACCCCTGTTGGACCCTTTGCGCGTCATGACGACAGAGCAGATCAAAAATGCCTATCGGCAAACGCTGCGCAGTAGCGACAGTTCAGAAAGCAGCAAAGGTTCGGGCTTGGGCTTTCTCACCATCGCCAAGGACAGCTCGGCTCCGCTTGAGTACGGCTTCACCCCCGCTGCCCATGGCATGTTGATGTT
>NCKC01000118.1 GCA_002282715.1 Halothiobacillus sp. 15-55-196
GGTAATGAAAAAATCGTACTCGCTGGAAAGACGCAGGGCCGTGCGCCCCTCGTTGCCCACATACGCCGTAGCGGTCGTATCGAATTTGTAGGGCGCCAGCCCCTGAACCCCGAAACCCAGCCAGTTGCGGCTCGGGATGGAACCTGCTGAAAAATCATGCCGCATACCGATCTGCGCATCCCAGAAGGCCGCGATGGCATGGCTGTAATAAGCCTCGATGTCGGCATCCTCGGTCTGCCCACCCAGCCGCTTGCCCTCGCCCTTGAGCCAGAGTTTGTTGGTATCGGTGCCGATATAGGCCTGACCTTCGAACTGGGTATAGTTGCCCTTGTTGCCAAAATCCCGCTCCAGTCGATCGATCATGACCTTATAGATCAGCGGATTGTGGGTTTCGTGACGAGCGGACTGGGCCACCATGGCCGTAACATCCGCTCGCTGTTGGGCCAAGGAAGGCGCCTGATAGCTGCCTGAATCATTGGCCGATTGGTCATATCCAGCGGCGTGGGCCAGAGAAGTCGTGACCGCCAGCAGCAACGTGGCAACGGGCGGCAGAAAAGTAGGGATCGTCTTCATTGTTTTGCTCCTGTTGACATGATCAAACCACGCGAACTTCACGGAACATGCCCGCGTTCATGTGGTAGAGCAGGTGACAGTGATAAGCCCAGCGGCCAATGGCGTTGGCATTGACGCCAGATGAATGGGATGGTTCATCATGGTGTCGTTGATCAGCACGATGCGGACGGTTTCACCGTATTTGAGCTCAATCGGGGCCGCGTCATGGTAACTGACGCCATTGAAGCCCCAGATATAGCGATTCATATTGCCGGTGAGATGCAGCTCGATGCCGCGCGCCGGCTCCTGCGTGCTTATGGGCCCGTCGATACCGCGCAGGTCGGCGTAGGTGAGGACTTTACGACCGTTATTGCGCAAACCCGCACCCGGGTCGCTCAGACTCATGGAAACCTGCTGCGCTTCCATGTCGACCCCGACGCCGTGTTCCGTCTTGGGGTGCCAATCGATTTTCAGCGTGCCGTCTTTGAGATTGCGATTGTGCAAGCCCGGTAGATCCATGGGATTGTGAGACATCGCGCCATGGGCCGCCCCTTCGGGGTGCCGATCAGCCATGCCCTTCATGGCATGGTCACCCATGCTCATGCCGGATGTGCCGTGTTGCGATACCCGATCGTGGCTCATACCGGTCATGGATTTTTGCTTGCTCATATCCATGCCGCCCATGTGCCCGTTGTGCATGCTCATGTTGCCCGCACTGCCATTATCCTTGGCGTGATCGCCCATGTGCATGGCGGACATATCCATGCCGCCCATGTTCATAGAGGACATATCCATGCCCATATCCGCCATGCTTAGGGTCGGCACAGGGTCCATCGGCGGGATGGGCGCGCGCAGGTCGACATGCGGGGTGAGCGTCCCGCGTGCATAGCCTGAACGATCCAGAGACTGGGCAAAAATGCAGTAAGCCTGGTCGGCCGCAGGCTCGACAATCACGTCATAGGTTTCAGCCACCCCGATGCGGAATTCATCCACCGTCACGGGATGCACATCCTGGCCGTCCGCCGCGACCACGGTCATCTTCAGGCCGGGTATCCGCACATCGAAATAACTCATCGACGAGCCATTGATAAAGCGCAGTCGAATCCGCTCACCGGGCCGGAACAGCGCCGTCCAGTCACCCGCCGGCGTGTTGCCGTTCATCAGATAGGTGTAAGTGGCGCCGCTCACATCCAGAAGGTCACGCGGACTCATCCGCATCTTGTCCCACATCAACCGGTCTTCAACGGCTTTGCCAAACCCCATCTTTTCCGACTGGCGAATCAGGTCCCTCAGATCGGGCTTGACGTAGTTGTAATAACCGTCGGCCGTCTTGAGTCGATTGAATATGAAATCAGGGCTGGAATCCGACCAGTCGTTGAGCATCACGACATGATCTTGATCGTAAGCCACGCGATCCGATTGCGCCGGATCAATCACGATGGCTCCATATACGGCATTCTGCTCCTGAAAGCCCGAATGACTGTGGTACCAGTAGGTGCCAGACTGCGCCACCCGAAAACGGTAGGTGAAGGTGGTGCCCGGGGCGATGCCCTCATAAGTCAGTCCCGGCACGCCATCCATCTCGAACGGCAGGATGATGCCGTGCCAGTGCAGGGAGGTCGACACCTTCAATCTGTTCGTCACCCGCAACGTCACCACATCG
>NCKC01000119.1 GCA_002282715.1 Halothiobacillus sp. 15-55-196
TGGTTTCGTACTGATAGATCACAGACAGGCTGTCGTTGATTTTCTCTTTGCCTTTGATACCAATGCGCGAAGAGTTAGAAGAAAAACCGCTGGTGGTGTTGTCGGCGTTATCGCCACCAACAAAATCATAAGAAACGTGGATTTTGCCGTACAAAGTGGTGTCGGCCATGGCAGCAGCTGGCGCGATCATTGCGGCAGCGACGGCGATTGCGATGATATTCTTTTTCATCCGATCGATCTCCAATAGAGGTTTTGAGATTACAAGATTCCCCAGCCATCTGGGTACGCAGGCAATAGTAGCCTGATACCGCCTCGACACAAGTCACAACCAACTTTTTTACAACATAGGCTCGTCTTCGTGTTGCGACATCACAACACGGCATGGGCATTTGCCCCAGAAAATGGCATTCGCTTCGCTGCCAAAGGTGTGTTCGTGGTTGTGGTGCACTCTGAGCAAACCCTCTACCCGCCCACCTCGGCGCGCCCAGGGTCGCGGTGCGACGCGGGCTTGCACCCGCTCCACGTTGCCCGCTTCGCTCCCCACAAAGGGGAGGGAGAAAATGCGCAATAGCCCCTCTCCCTTGATGGGAGAGGGGTTGGGGTGAAGGTGTTGAGGCTGCTACCCAAGCACTACCCCCACCCCGACCCTCCCCCGCGAGGGGGGAGGGAGAAAAAAGAGCGTTTACACCCTTCGTGAACGAGTGCGCTCCCTTTGCAAAAGGGGGAATGAGAGGGATTTTTCATTTTGATCGAAACAGACGTGTATACAGGGTGGTGAGCCAGTGGTAGCGCTGCCAGACCAAATCCACACCATTGTCTACCTCAAGATCGCGGGCTTGGGCCGCAGCGTGCGGATGGGCCGATTGTATTTGCGTGAGAAACCGATCGATGGCATCGAGGCTTGCATTCCATCCGGCAAGATCACCTTCGAGGTAACACCACAACGGCTCGCTCCAGATAAGATGCACCGGGCGCGAGGGCGAAACGCCACGGGCAAGCAACTCATTTATATCCGGCTGGGAATTCGCAGAGAGAATCACGACCGGGTTATTTGCATCACTGGCGACGTTTGAATGAAGGGCTCCCGCCAGAACGGCTGAGTCGGTATAGATAAGAGCCCGATCATCATCGCAGATCCGGTCGGTAGCCTTTGGCAATAGTGACTCGGCGGTTTCAACATCCGATGATGAGAACAGCCAAGGGCTACGCCCCCACACCCAAAGGCTGTTGATTTCGGGACGCGCTTTTTTTGCCCGTTCGGCGTTAACGGGATGGCTATAAAGCCACATTTGCAACTCCGTGAGCCAGCGCCGGAACGGGCGCAATTCATTACCCGCCAGCAGTTGGCCAATAGGACGATTCAGAGCACAGCCCAACGGCGGCAGATCGACCGTGCCCACCCGTTCGAGCGCAGTGGCGGTGTACCCCAGATAGTGCCGCCCGCTCGCTGCCGAAAACAGGCTGATGCCATCGGCTTGAAGCCATTGATTCAAATCCGCTTGCAGCGCTGCCCATTCCTCACGCTCGACATGCAGATAACGCGGCCCCATCAGCACTGCGTTGTCGGTGCCTGCCTGCAAGTGCACCGGCATAATCTGGCTGACGGCCACAATGTCGGGATGTTCGGC
>NCKC01000120.1 GCA_002282715.1 Halothiobacillus sp. 15-55-196
CGATATTGTTTTCTGTCGCAACGTGTTGATCTATTTTTCTCGGGAAACCAAGGCTCATATCATCGAGCAGATCGCCAATTCCCTTCAGCCTCATGGCGTACTTATTCTCGGTGCCTCCGAGTCCACTCAGCAATTGAGCGACCGTTTCACAGTGGAGCGTCTGCCGGGCGGCGGCATGGCTTTCCGGTTGAAAAACTAGTGTACTGTTTCGCTCTTGGAGGTACTTTCAGAGTCCTCCGAATGTGTCAGGACAAGGCGCCGTGCGCAGGCAATGGCCGAACCCTTGGCAAGCACGGAAACGCCGTCATGGCGCATTCGGAGGACTCCCTTCGGGCGAGCCGCTGGCCGATCATCTGCGGCGTTGCGCTCGCTTGCAAGGGGGTGGCCCTTGCGGCGCGAGCGCGCCTTGCATCTAATCGGCCAGCGACTCGCTGAATGTGCCTCCAAGAGCGAAACAGTACACTAGACCTTTGCGTTTACTGCCTAATCGATGTAAACGCGCCTTCCGGCTGGAATATGCCCCATGAGCTGGACGCTTGTTCAAAATCGATGCTGCTCGTCAAGATTGAGTTCGCTGTGGTTGCTGGCGTGGTCTGTTGGCGCCCTGGGTGCCTGGTTGCTGCCTTGGGCTGCTCTTAAAACATCGGGCGGTTGGCCCGAGCCTCTGATCTGGCTGACCTCGCTCATCTCCAAATCTCTGCACGCCAACCCGTTGGCCGATGACCTTTTGCGCCCATCGGTGGCCTTTGGGCTTCTGGTTTTATTGATTCTCTTGATTCTGCGATTACAGCAATCGGCGACTATTGCCCGTTTCTGGACGATTGGCGTGCCTGCTTTTGCGGTATTAAGCGGTTTGTTGTGGTCGTTATCCGCCATCAGCACGTTTGTGCAGACGTTGCCGCCGCCATCACTTGCGCCCGTATCCTGCTCCGTGACGGCCATGATCGATGCCTTGCCGCGTCCATCAACGCACGCGACCCGGTTGATGTTGCGCGTTGTACAAGTCGATAGAAACCAAAGCGATGCGGCTTGCCGATTCTATTCAACCGGCCAACGAATGCGAGTGGGCGACTACCAACGTTATCCGCCCAATGAACAGGTTGAGTATCACGGTGGGCAGGTCTGGCGATTTGATCTGCGCTTGAGACCGCCCCATGGCAGCGCGAATCCCGGCGGGTTCGACTATGAGCGCTGGCTATTTTCCCAGCGCATCGCGGCGACAGGATCGGTTCATGGCAAGCCCATACTGGTGGCCGAACGAGGTGAAGGATTCGCGGCCTACCTGTTATCGGTTCGCGCGCACTGGCGCACGCAGTTGCTGGCTATTTCACAATCACAAGGCACACCGGACCGTGGGCGGGGCCTGCTGCTGGGGTTGACCATCGGGGATAGTGATTATCTGGGTCAGGACGACTGGGAAACGCTGCTTGCTACCGGCACAAACCATCTGCTGGCTATTTCCGGCTTGCATGTGGGTATGGTTTCCGGGTTGTTCGCCTGGCTCGCGGCCTGGCTTTGGTCGCGCACGCGCTGGTGCGAAGGGTTGCCCGCTCGTCGTGTGGCCGCCGCAGTGGCCGTTTTTGCGGCCTGGGGCTACGCCTTTCTGGCGGGGATG
>NCKC01000121.1 GCA_002282715.1 Halothiobacillus sp. 15-55-196
CTTCGGACTACAGCTTAATCTACTGTCTTAAATTTGGGGTCCACTATACCGGCACCATCCTTGGTTACGGTTGGTGATCCCAAACGCCTGATTACCCCATGCGCCGCCTGCCATGGCGCCAACGGACAGGGCGGCGTCAACGAAACCACGGCTCTGCGCGGCATGCCGCGAGACTACTTTATTCGCACCATGGAAATGTTCCGCGAAGGGCATCGTAACAACGACACCTTCAAAGGCATGAGCCAATTCGCCAAGCCCCTGACCGATCAGGAGATTGCTCTGCTGGCCGACTACTATGCCTGCGACACTCCAAAGGAAACTCCGGTCGAATGAACCGCTCCATCCCGAGCCGGCCAAACCAATGACCTGACTTCGATTCAGTCAAAATAGACATAACCCCGCTAATCACATGCGGGGTTTTTTATTGCTCGCGATGCACTCGCAAGGCATGGCTCAATTATTGCTTCATACGAACTATGAAGACATTAGAGCTACAATTTCTTTCGTCCACCCCCTTTTAAAATGTCAAAAAATAACAATTCAAAAGACATTTTTGTAAAAAAAGGACATAAATCGCAGAAGCGAATACGGAATAAAGATCATGCTCAATCCCGTACACAAATTTTCACTGGCAGGAACACGATCATGCCGAGGTTGACCCACCTATTCACCAGTCTTCTCGTCGCCGGTCTCCTCAGCGGAGGTGTCGCTAGCGCAGCCGAACCGACCACTTTGATGAAAGCGAGGCTCAACGCGGTAGCCGTGGCCAAGACCGGGCATCTTGATGAAGGAATCACAAGACTCGAAAATTTGCATCGCTCCAACCCTAAGGATGCCTATGTAACCGCTGACCTCATCGTATTACTTCGTCTTGCGGGTCAAAATCAACGAATCGCCGAACTCACCAAGCAGATGAATCCGGACGATATTCCAAACTACGCTCGCATGGATCTAGCCCATGCCCTCAGAGACGAAAAACAGTTCGAACGCGCCCGAGCCGTCCTGGCTAACCATCAAAATGCACTCGGGTTATCCGGGCAAATTCTGTATGCCATGGTCACGCTTGAATCGCGCCACCCCAATGAAGCCGTAGCCGCCCTTCCGAATCGCCATGCAAAAGGATTGACGGCAGTGGATCTGGCCAACATGGCTTATGTTTATCGCTGGGCTGGGCGACCTGAAATGGCGTTATCTCTGGCCCAACAGGCACTACGCCTATCACCGAACGACCCACATGCCCTGCGCGAAGACACTTTTGCGCTTTCCGATCTCGGCGCCTCCAAACTGGCTTTGAAACAAGCAAAGAAAAACCGACACCTGTTTTCGCCACAGATGATCAACCAACTGCAGGCGGACGCCACCTCGGACGATACGCTTGAGGCAGTGAAGGAAAGAAGACGTCTGGAGAACCTTTACAAATACAAGGAGCGGAATCTTCCTCTGGAAGCGACACTCGCCGAACTGGAGAAAAACCGTCAAGCCTTCACCCAATACCCTCAACTAGTGTAGTGCTTCATAAATAATGAACCACTACGCATATTGGCGGTCTGAGTTGGAAAATCCCCTGCGACGGTTACCGATGAAATCACCAATCCTTCT